>NZ_JBZRPK010000262.1:0-2508 GCF_058382125.1 Haloferax sp. s1 | reverse complement strand
GGATTTTCCTCGGACCTGTCGCATCCGGTGAGAGTCGACAGTATCGACAATGAGAGGCATCCGATATAAATCCTATCCACTATCGTAGAGAAATAGACTCTCCTATAGTAGATGGGTTTAACTACGATAGCCGTGATTTTTGAACAATGTCTGACGAGTTCCTCAGAGAGATGGTCAATCGAATCTCGTGGTTCTCGCCCGTAGATTACGAGATAATGCTGTTCTATGAGGACCACGACATCGCTGTGACAGCGAAATCGATTGCGGCCAATATCGATTACCACCGACAGTACGTCAACAAACGAATGCGCGTATTGGAGGATGCAGGCCTCTTCTCTAACGAGGAGGGTATCTACGAACTCACGGAGTTCGGCCGCGAGTTCCTCGCTGGGAACGTCGATGAGGACGAACTTCCCGAACCCTGAGTCTGAATGCGCCGCCGAGCCAGATGGATGACCGGAAATGACGATAAAATCCTTGAGCTCCTCGCTCAGGGTCGTCTGGCGCTTAACAAGAAGGCTATCATGGTTAACTTCGAACTCCGTGATATCGACATCTCTTACTCGACTGTGAAGCGTCGTCTGCCGATGCTGGAAGAGGCAGGACTCGTAAAGATGGTCCGCGAGCAAGGCGGCTACTACCAGATTACAGACGATGGTCTGTCGTATCTGAACGAGGAGTTCGAGCCACCTGAACTCTAATCCCAACCACCGATTCTCAAGGAACCATAGGTTCGACACTACCAATCGACCCCCAACTGCACGAAGACCTCGCGCATCCACTCCGGTTCTCTGGGGTCGTCAACCCGTCCCTCATCATCGAACCCGTCGATGAGCGTCGCAATCTCGTTACTATCAATTCCGTAGACCCACCGCCGAGCGCCGTGATGAACGTCGAGGCGAGCGGCATAGTCAGCGTCTGAGGTAATCTCGATTCGGACTTGTAGACCGTTCAGCAACCGGAGCGTCCGACTGGTTCCGGTGCGCGATCTTCCCCCAATTGTCGTGGACATGCTGAGTCCGATGACAATCTGGTATATACGGTTTGACGGGTGATGAACGAATCTTCCAATTTTGAGGGGCTAAAACGTCGAATTCCCGCTTGGGATTAGCTCTATCACCGAATGAGTGAAAATGAACGAATGAACGAATAACCGCGCCGTCTGGCGATTAGCGCGGTGAACGAATCTGGAAACAGCTATAGAAAGTATCGATAGTGATTTTCAAATTTCACCAAGTGGTTAGATACCTATTTACTGCGAGAATACACTACTTTCACTAATATCTCCCTCGATAATTTTATTGTCCCATTCAATATTTGTCTGGTATGTCAGTAATGCACATTATCAGAATGCTCACCGCGGTTGGGGTTCTGATTGCACTCGGGTCAGCTGGTTTTATAGCTGCTGACACATCTGGGAATGATGCAACCAACTTGGGATTGGCAGAAATATTCCAAACAGCGGATAATCCGTGGGGAGAGCCAACTATTGAGGTGTATGTCAATGCGACAGAGGAACATAACGAGGAGCGCGCAGCATTAGAGCTAGCCCGGTTCGCTAATACGACCGACCGAGAAGTCGAATTTACCCGGGTTAATTCCAGCACAAGTGCTGACCTTGTTATTGAATACACCGAGGGGGTCAATTGTGTGAGTAGACGGCCTACGGCTAGTTGTGCATTTGTTGAAGGACCAAAAAACACCACTATGATCCATGACGCAACAATCACGATAGATCGAGACTTGCCGCCTAGCGACTCGCGCAACACTCTTAGGGATAGTTTAGACTATGTTTTCCACGTCGATGAAGAGATGGCAGAGGCCATTGAACAGGGTGATATACTATGAGCCAGAAGCCCATTGGCACGACTAAGTCAGAGTTCAGTGAAGCTCTCAAACATGAATTCAACCGACTCTTAGGTGGAACTACGATAAGGAAAACCTCTGGAGCGTCAGAGCTCGTTGCAGGGATTCTTCTGTACCCCTACACTGTTCTCAGTGCAATAACACGGATTACATTGCTCATCGGACTCGTGACCGCGTTCTCTCCTTTGGGACGGTTATACCGAGTAACATCCGACATATTGTTGTTTGTTGTTGTTTCGTTAACGCTCGTGGGCCTCGCTCCAGTTTCTGCCAGTCAGGCTCTTCCAACGGTTATCGCTACTCCACTCGACGCTGTAGGTGAGTCCCTCGCAGGCATTCTTATTGCTCTGATGAATATTATCGTATGAATTGAAAGTCGGAGCCAGGTGAACCATCTCAATGGCAATTTCGCTTGTATTGTTTGAGCTAGTCAGGCTGGTCAACTTTATTATCTAATTTGACGTGGGGCCATCCTATGATGATACCCATGTCAGACACTACGCCGCCGCTGCACCCGATGGAACGCGAACAGCTCCTGGCTGAATCAACGCTCGTCGTCACGGTGAAATCCTCCGACGAGTTCTACGAAGACGTTACCGAGAGTATCCGGTCGCTCGAGCGTGGCGATGCTGTGGACTCGAC
>NZ_JBZRPK010000263.1:1404-2521 GCF_058382125.1 Haloferax sp. s1 | reverse complement strand
CCACCGACGTGTACCTGCGCCTTGATAGCGGCGGGGTATCCGATATCCTCGACCGCCTCCATAACCTCCTCTACGGGCGACGCGAGACGGGACTCTGGCACCGGAATCCCCGCCTCTGCGAAGATTTCCTTCGCCCGGGATTCGTGAAGCTTCATTACCATGCGTGGGAGGGGAAGGCACGCGCTTAAATCCCATTCATCTTCGTTCACTCAAAACCGGCACAACCCGCCGCAGAGACTTTACTCGTGGACGAGATAACGACCCGGGGGTCGTGTTTGTTCGGCGTGAAATCGGATAAGTCCGCAGGATTCGCAGACGTACGCCTGCACGTACGACCCGCGGAGGTCGAGTGCACCGAGGAGACCGCCGTCGGTGTCGATACGGATTCCATCGCCGTTGTAAGTCGTCTTGTGCCCGACCGGTTCCATCGACACGTTGCAGTCGAGACACGTTCTGGAAGGCATGACTCGACGGTAGCCCGGACGAAGAATGTCTATTTGGCGGCGAGGAAGCGACGCGCTGGCCGCACCGAAACACTACGATTCTCTCCGCTGACTCCGATTTTATCAGCGACGCGAACACACCACACGGTATGCACGCAGTCAGATTCCACGAACACGGCGGACGCAATGTATTGCAGGTAGACGACATCGACACGCCCGAGCCGGTCTCGGATGAGGTCCTCGTCGAGGTCGCAGCCGCGGGTGTCAACCCCGTAGACACCTACTTCCGAGAAGGGTCGTATCAGCCCTTCGCCATGCCGATGATTCCCGGTATCGACGTGGCTGGAACGGTCGCGGCGGTCGGCCCCGGTGTGACCGAATTCGAAGCGGGCGACTCCGTTGTCGGTACCGGCATCGGAAAGGACCACTACGGCGGCTACGCCGAGTTCGCGGCGGTCCCAACCGACCGCCTCCCGGGTCTCCCCGAAGATGGTGACCTCCTCCCGGCGGGTGGGGCGGGGCGCCGCCGCCGCCCCCCCTGGGCGCCCCCCCCCCGCCCGCGTGGGGGGGGCAACACGGGGCGAGCGGTTGTTCCACCCGGGGGCTCGGCGGCGGCGGCTCCCCCGCGCGCTACCTCGCCGACGCGGCGGGCCCCCCCCGCGTCCCCCCCGCGC
>NZ_JBZRPK010000263.1:0-1394 GCF_058382125.1 Haloferax sp. s1 | reverse complement strand
CCGACCGCCTCGCGGTTCTCCCCGAAGATGTGGACCTCGTCGCGGCGGGTGGGGCGGGCGTCGTCGGCGTCACCGCATGGCGCGCCCTCGTCGACCACGGTGGGATGCAACTCGGCGAGACAGTGTTGATTCACGGCGGGTCCGGCGGCGTCGGCCACACAGCGGTCCAACTCGCAGACGCGGCGGGCGCACACGTCATCGCCACGGCGGCACCGAAGAACCACGACCGCGTCTCCGAACTCGGTGCAGATGTCGTCCTCGACTACAGCCGCGACGACCTCGCCGATGCCGTGAAAGACGCCGCAAACGGCGACGGCGTCGACCTGACGCTCGACCACCGACTGGACGACTACCTCCAGTTCGACGCCGAGGTTGCTACCACCGGCGGCCGCGTCGTCGGTATCGGCGAGAACGACCCGCAAGTCGGGTTCGAACTCTCGTCTGCCGCCCGCGGAAAGGACCTGAACATCACGATGATGAGCATGTTCAATACCCCCGAACTCGCCGTCCCGCTGCGCGAACTTGCCGGTCTGATGGAGACGGGAGACTTCGAAATCGAGGTCGCGCGGACCTACGACCTCGACGAGGCTGCCGAAGCCCACCGAGCCGTGATGGAAGACAGTTTCCTCGGGAAACTCGTCATCACGCCCTGAGAGACGAGGCCGGGAAGCGAAACACGGGACTGGGAAAGACGCCCCCGCGACCGAATTATGTCATATGCGCACTAACCACACTCGCATGGACGTGTCATTTGACTTCGATGGGACAGTCGCGCTCGTAACCGGTGCCAGCGGCGCACTCGGTAGTGCTGTCACACGGGCGTTCGCCGACGCGGGCGCGAACGTCGCGGCCGCAGACGTGGTTGAACCGGACAACGAAGATGGCTTCTACGACTCGGACGGCGTCCGCTTCTACAAGGCAGACTTCACCGACGAGGAGGAGGTTGCCCGAGTCGTCGACGCCGCTGTCTCCGACTTCGGGCGAATCGACCACCTCGCCAACATCGCCGGGACGTGGCGCGGTGGAACACCAATCGACGAGACCGACGCTGAGACGTTCGATTTCCTCTTCGACGTGAACCTGAAGACGATGTTTCTCGCGTCGAAACACGCGATTCCACACCTTCGTGAGACCGATGGCGCAATCGTGAGCATCTCTGCTCGGGCGTCGCTCGAAGGTGGCGAGGGGGACGGCATCTACCGGGCATCGAAGGCCGGCGTTCGCCTGCTTACGCATACCCTCGCTGCAGAGAACCTCGGCGTCGTGCGCGCAAACGCGGTGATGCCGAGCGTCATCGACCCCGCGATGAACCGCGACATGCTGCCCGTGGCCGACTTCGACCAGTCGGTGCAGCCGGTGGAGACTGCCCGGCCGACCATGTGGCCCTGATCGCG
>NZ_JBZRPK010000264.1:0-2551 GCF_058382125.1 Haloferax sp. s1 | reverse complement strand
CGCCACGACGCTTGCCGTCTGGTCTGCTTGATACTCCTCGTCGCCTGTGCCCTCGACGCGGCCGTGTGCCCAGCCGGGTGCGATGCTCCCGTCGACAGCCCAGACGCGGTGGGGCCACGTGCCGTCGTGGAGTTGCGTATCGCAGTAGAACTCGGCGCTCGTCGAAAGTCGGTCGCCAAGGGTGAGTGAGAACTCATCGTCCGCGCGCGCGAGCGCCAGCGAAATCTCGGCGTCGTCGCGGAACCACGTGTAGCCGTACCCGCCGGAGTGGGCGTAAAACGGGTCGAACTCAGGGCCAGCGATGCGAGCGCCGCTCGGCGCAGTCAGGAGTGAGAGGGCACGGAGGTCGGCTCGAACGATGCGTTCGCGCGGCGTCTCGTCTGGAACGAACACTTCCGCTTGTTCGCGAGCGGCGGAGCGAAGCGCGTCAGCCGTGGCGTGCTGGACCGAGCAGTGTTGCAGGTCTGCGAGCGCCTCCGAGCGAGCCATCTCGCCGTGGTCTGATAGCTGAGTGACGAGCGTCGTCCGTGCGGCCCGACCTTCCTGTTCGAGCGGGGCGCTGACGACGACATCGCCGGACAAATGGGTGTCTTCGTACCGGTCCAAAACGGCCTCTCGTGGGAAGTCGAACGTGTCATCGGAGAGAATCTCGTCGAACCGCTCGGGAATCTGCCCGCGAACGTCGTCGAGACCGGTCGAAGCCGTGACGTAATCGTGTTCGTTCCTGTGGAACACCTCGACCGCCTGCGTCCCGTTCGGCCCCCCTTCTTCGTGGATAAGTCGGCCGACACGGGTCTCTCGCCCCTCTGGAGCAAAGGTGAGAAAGGCAGTCAGGTGTGCGTCAGTTGGAATCGCACCGCGAAGTTCGACGTGCGTCACGTGGGCCCGACCGAGCGTCAGGTCGTACTGGTGGACGGTGTACTCGCCGGCGTCGTACTCGGTTTCGACGAGCGTCGTCTCGCGGTAGTAGTGCTGACGAACGGATTCGAGTTCGTCGAACCAGTGTGTCTCACCGTTCGTCTCGATACCGAACCGGGAGCGGTCAATACCATAGAGACCTGAAAGTGCAGACGAGTAGTCCCGGAGAGACCCGTCAAGGCCGACGTAAACAAGCCGGTCCCCGTGGCCCGAAAACGCACCGCCCGAGGTTTGACACTCTTCTGGAAAGCGTCCACCTCGGTCGAGTTTGTATTCGTTTAACGCGGTCCGAAGTCGCATAGAGGTAGACGTTGGCCCCGAACCATAAGTATTGGCTGCTCGGACACCCGTTTTTATCTCTTCTCTGCTATGAATTCGACAGACTCCACGGTGACGGGATAGAAGCCGTCTCGTAACGAAACAAGTATTCTCACGGGAGTAAACTCAAAGTCTCCCGGCACGTTCATTGAGTGTATGCATCACCCAGGTCCGCCGCAATTCATGGCCGTCGGTGAGTCCGTCCAACTCGCCCCGCGGAACCCAAACCCCGACGCTGATTACGAGTGGCACGTACGCAGTGCCCCCGTCGCGAGCAGCCTCGACTTCGAAGAAGGCACTCCTGTCGTCCAGTTTACTCCCGATGCCGAAGGGAGCTACGTCCTCGAACTCGACGCACCCGACGGGCCACACACGCTCACTGTTCGTGTGTTCCCCGGTTCGTACCTCCCGTCTGGGTCGGTCAGAAGCGGCGAGAGCGGTATGAGCGGATTCAGTGGATTCAGCGGACAGAGTGGGTCCGCCCGGCCAACTCAGTTCAGCGGTGGTGCCTCCGGTTCCGGCAGCGGTGCTGGCGAAGCCCAGCGGGGTGACGGCGGCCGTCCCCGTATTCGTCTCGATGCGACCGTCGAGGACGGCGTTGTCGTCGTCCGCGCCGACCCGCAACCGAATCCGAATAGTGATACCGACCGAGACGACCTCGTCGTCGAATTCGTCGTCGACGACCGCGACGACGTGAATCGGTCCGCCGTCGAAACGGACGGCTGGGAACTCCGCATCCCCGTCTCAGCTATCGGCGACCGACTTCGCGTCCACGGCGTCGCCCTCGACGAGACGTACAGCGTCCCAGACACTGTGACCGTCGAACGCGACGCCATCACCGACGGCGGCGTCGCGGAAGCCGAACACGAGGGTGAAGCCGAACACGAGGGTGCAACTACCGGGGGTGAGACAAACGACACTGAGAGCACGGCCAAGAGCGACGGTTCCGGCGGACAGCGCGTCTCCGTTGCCCGCCCCAACGACCCGCCGAAGTGGGCACAGGAGGTAACGCTCTACGAAATTTACGTTCGCGGCTACACCTCCGGTGTCGACGAGAAAGGTTCGTCGGACCGCCAGACGCAGTCTGGCGATGTCGGCGATGACGAGGTCGAAAACACCTTCGAGGCGCTCGAAAACCGACTCGACTACCTCGAATCGCTCGGCGTCGACTGCCTGTGGCTGACTCCCGTTCTCCAGAACGACCACGCGCCGCACGGCTACAACATCGTGGACTTCTACTCAATCGCGGAGGACCTGGGCTCTCGTGAGGACTACGAGCAGTTCGTCGAAGCCGCCCACGACCGCGGGATGAAGG
>NZ_JBZRPK010000265.1:0-2555 GCF_058382125.1 Haloferax sp. s1 | reverse complement strand
AGTTCGTCGAACCGACGCTTATCGACGACGCGCCCGCGCTCGAAGACGGCGATTCGGTCGTCTTCTTCAACTTCCGCGCGGACCGCGCACGCCAACTCGTCCGGATGCTCTGCGACATCGAACCCGAATGGGAGTTCGAGACGACCCCGCCGGAGATTCTCATGACGACGATGACGCAGTACGACAAGACGTTCGACGTGTCAGTCGCCTTCCCGCCGGAGCAGCCCGAAGACACGCTCGGAGAGGTCCTCGCGGAAGAGGGGATGACGCAGATGCGCATGGCCGAATCCGAGAAGTACCCCCACGTCACGTACTTCCTCAACGGCGGCCGCGAGGTCGAATTCGACGGCGAAATCAGACAAATCGTCGAGAGTCCGGACGTACCGACCTACGACCTCCAACCCGAGATGTCCGCCGAGGAACTCACCGACACGGCCATCGACACCATCGAGTCCGACGACCCGAACGTGATGGTCCTCAACTACGCGAACCCCGACATGGTCGGCCACACCGGCGACTACGAGGCTGCTATCGAGGCCGTCGAAGCGGTCGACGAACAACTCGGCCGACTCGTCGAGACCGTCCGCGACCACGGCGGCCACGTCTGCATCACCGCCGACCACGGCAACGCCGACGACATGGGCACGGAAGACGCCCCCCACACGGCACACACGTTCAACCCGGTCCCGTTCGTCTACCTCGCGGCCGAGGACGCGGAGGAAAATGCAGGTGCGTCCGGTGAAACTACCGACAACGAAACCCAGAAGGACACCGACGAGGCGGACGCGGACCGACCGCTTTCCGGTGGTCGAACCGTCCGCGACGGCGGCTCACTCTGTGACATCGCGCCGACGCTCCTCGAACTCGTCACGGTCGACCAACCGACCGCAATGACCGGCGAGTCGCTGCTCGAATAGGGAGTCACTGCTCGAATAGGGAGTCACTGCTCGAATAGGCGAGTCGCTTTCGGATTACACTCTCCTGTTCGAACCGCACTCTCCGCTGTAGAACGGCACACTTTCTCCGACTACGCTTCGGTTCCCACCCGATACCGGCGGTAGACTGTCGGGACCAAGAGTGCAACTCCCGCGACCGCCGCGAGCGCGATAAACTCCGGACGAACGATTGCCCCGAACGACTCAGTCGTGAGGGTCTCGACGGACGCACCGGCGACGACGCCCCCGATGGCCCACGGAAGTTCACCGACCGCAGTGCCGAGAGGGAACGCGGCGAGACTGACGTTCGATACGCCCGCCGCAACTGACACCACGTCGGACGGAATCGGAAGCAGCCGGCTCGCCGTCACACCTCTGACAGAACCGGTGACAGCGATAGTTCGTTCGCCCATATCGGCCAGTCTGGTCGACCCGCGGTAGCGGCGCGCGAAGAGATACGGCGGGATACTCGTGAGAACGATGAGCGTGAGTGCAAACGGAAGCCCCATGGGGCCGAGTCCGTAGCCGACGATGAGCGCGAGGAGCGTCGTCGGCCACGCAAGCAGCGGGCGAACGAGCGCGAGTGCGCTCACAACGACGACGAGTCGAACCGGGTCTGCGGCGACCCACGTCGCGCGGGAGATAACTGTCTCCGGGGAGGCGAGGAGGACACCGACGAGGACGGCGGCCAGTGCGAGACCGGCGACGAGACGCGAACGGGACACGATGGCTCTGCACTGGGTCGTCGCGCCGCGACCAAACGCTTTGTGCTTCGGAGGGCTTTAGCCCGATGCCGCTCGATTGCCTCCTAATTCGTGACGGAACCGGAACACTCGCGCGAAGAACGCGTGGAACTCGCACTCGACCTGCTCGCCCACCTCGAAGCGGACGAGCTTTCGCTTTCGGAGGTCGTCGACCGCATCGAAACGGTCACGACCGACCCGACGCTCACACGAGACATTCTCGATACTGCGGAACTTCGCGGCATCATCGAGCGAGACGGCGGGCGCATCCGACATCAGCGCGGCGGGACGTTCGTCCGCTTCGAGAGTCAGGTCGTCCAACGCGAGGGCGACTTCGACTGTCGCCGTTGCGGGGCGTCAATTTCGACAGGTCACTTCGTTCGCTTCGAATCCGGAGAACTCGGGCCGTTCGGCTCGTCGTGTATCAGAAAAGTGCTCGGGCGAGAGTAATCGAATCTAACTCTACCGAGTCAAGCCCTTCCAACTCAGGCCTTATCGACCGCGGCGCAGTTCGTTGATGAGTTGTTCGATGAGTTCTTGCTGGTAGTGGAGTTGTTCGTTCTGTGCCTCGACGACCTCGCGGAGCGATTCGATTTCGGCGGCGAGGTCGGCCTGGTTTCCGTCCGATTCCGTGGCTGACTCGAAGCCCGACCCCTCGAACCCGAGGTCAGATGCGTCGGCAACGTTGTCCGGTTCAGACGTGACTGACTGCGTCTCAGACACGGAACCGGCTGTCGACGCCGCTTCAACGGGTTGGCGGTTGGGTGATTCAGTTGGCTCGTCGTTTTCCGTTCGGGTGGCGTTGGCGGGCTCGTCGGATAGCTCGCCGGGGTTCGCACTCAGCGGGTCAGGACCCGCGCCGAAGTCCGTGTTGTCC
>NZ_JBZRPK010000266.1:0-2573 GCF_058382125.1 Haloferax sp. s1 | reverse complement strand
CGCTTGGGCGGGCTTTTCCCGGGGGAGGGAGGCGATAAGCCCCTTCAGGTCGTCCCCGCCGACGGCCGTCGAAAGGATGTTGTACACGTCGAGGCTGGCGTAGCGCCCGCCGAAGTGGTCCATGACGCGCTGGTTGTAGCGCCAGAGGATTTCCTCGCTCACGTCACCCGTTTCGAGTGCGATGATGGCCTGTTCGCCAGCGTACGAGCCAGCGTAGGCGGCCCCGGCGATGCCGCCGCCGGTCGTCGGGTTGACGTGGGCCGCGGCGTCGCCGACGGCCATATAGCCGGGCGCAGTCGCCGAGTCGTACGGACGCCGGGTCGGGAGCGCGGCACCGAGTTTGTCGATGACTTCCGCGCCCTCGAACTCGGAACGGGCACGAAGGTCCTTTTTCAGGTCGTCGACGAGCTTCATCGGTTCTTCCGTCATCTGGAAGCCGAGTCCGGCGTTGATTTCGGTCTCGGTCCGCGGGAAGTACCAGACGTAGCCCGCGGCGACGTCGGCCGGTTTGAACACGAGCGCGTCGGACCACTCGACTGGCTCTGGTACTTCGACGACTTCGCGGTAGGCAGACGAGAAGTGCTGGTACGAAACGTTCGTGTCGAACGTCGCGTCGGAGAAGTCGACTTTGTCCTGTAGGAGCGAAAGCGAACCCGCGCCGTCGATGACTATGTCGGCGTCAAACTCGACGACTTCGTCGTCGTACTTCGCCCGGATACCCGTGACGCGGCCGTCGTCGTCCTGTGTTACGTCCTGTACGACGGTGTCGTAGTGGAACTCAGCGCCCGCTTCGTCGGCACCCTCGATGATGAGCCGGCCGTACTCCCAGCGGTCGACGACTGCAAGTTCGCCGGGGACGGGAATGTCGAGAACAGTGTCCTCTTGTGGAATCTCGAACCGGCCGTGGTCGACATCCGTGTTCGTGAACGCGGGTTCGATTTTCGACTTCGGAATCACGTCGGGGAACGCATCTGCACCCTTCAGGGCGTCACCGCAGGCGATGTGTCCTGCTTCCTCTGCGGACTTTCGCTCGACGATTGCCACGTCGTAGCCCGCTCGTGCGATAGTCGCGGCGGCGTAGCAGCCAGAGGTTCCTGCGCCGACGACCACCACCTCGTACTCGTGTGTGGACATGGTATCACCTCCATATCGCGGGCTGAAAACTCTTTACTCCCGCACCGGTCGTTCGCACGACGATAGAGCGACCGCTGCGGAGTCAACACCAAAAAACGAGTGATTTCGAAAGTACAGACGCCTATCGGTTGTCTTCACCGCTGTCGTAGTGCTCGCCTGCCGCGGACGGGATATACGTGCGACCGACGAATGCGAGGATGACGATGACCGTGATATACGGAATCGTCTGGATGAGCGAGTCGGGGAGCGTGTACCCCTGTACCTGCTGGAGACGAATCTGGACGGCGTCCAGCCCCGCAAAGAGGAACGACGCGCCGAACGCGCCGAGCGGGTTGTAGTTCCCGAAGAGGTACGCGACGATGGCGATGAACCCCTTGCCGTTGACCATCGTCTGGTTGGTGCCGATGAACTGGCCGAGACCGAGCGACAGCGCCGAGCCGCCGATACCGGAGAGGAACCCGGAGAGGAGCGCACCCGCGTAGCGGACGCGACTCACGTCGACACCGACGGTATCGAGCGCCTTCGGGTTCTCACCGGACGCGCGGATGTGGCGGCCGAACGCCGTCCGATTCAGGATGAACCACGACGCGGGAACCGCGACGAGCATCATGTACACCGCTGGTCCGGCGCTGAAGAGCGCGCCGAAGAACGGGATTTCGGAGAGCACGGAAATGGTCCACGTTCCGAGCGACGTTCCGAGGTTTTCGGTGTTGACGCCGCCGTAGTAGACGGTCGAAACGAACGGCGCGAGTCCGAGCGCGATGAGCCAGACGGCGAGACCGGCGATGATTTGGTCCGCCTTGTAGCGGATGCAGACCACGGCGAAAATCGCGGAGAACAGCACCGACACGAGGATGCCCGCGAAGAAGCCAATCCAGATGGCGGTGAGTCTGACGCCGACGACGGGGACGGTGAAGATGACGGTCCCCGGACCGATGACAGCCGTCGTGATAACCGCCGTAAACGCCGAGATGATGAGCAGCCCTTCCAGTCCGATGTTGATGACGCCGGATTTCTCGGCGAAGATACCGCCGAGCGCGGCGAACGTGATTGGTACCGAAAGCCGAAGCGCCGACGAGAGGGTACTGCGGCTCGTGACGATGCCGAGGAGGCTCGCCCAGATGCTGCTCGGGAAGAGCAGTCCGAGCAGGGCGATGAGCAAGAAGGCACCCACTGCACCGCCGACGAGCGTCGTTCTGTAGGACAGTTCCGTGTCGCGGAGTTGGTCGATTGTGGATGTGCTCATTCGTCGTCACCTCCAGAAAGGTGTTCGCCGCCGTCCGTGGCCACGGCCTCCCGGTCCCGCTTGGGCGTGATGGAAGTGCCAATCATACGGAAGAACTCGGGCATGGCGACGAACAGGATGATGAGGCCGCGAAGGACGCCGACGAGTTGTTTCGGGACTCCCGTCTGGAACTGGACTGCGAGCGACCCGGACT
>NZ_JBZRPK010000268.1:0-2582 GCF_058382125.1 Haloferax sp. s1 | reverse complement strand
TTTTTGTACCGAGCGGGTGTAGCCACGTTCATGACTCGATTCGAGGCCGACACATCCCGTGAGCGCCGGAAACTCTTCGCCGACGCCGTCGAGGCCCACCGCAACCGCGGGAGCGCCTTTCTCACTATCGAGGCGGAACGCAACCCGGACCTCGACGGCGAGGGTCCCGGGCCGTGGATTCAGTTCTCCGAACGGACGTTCAATATGGACGTGACCGACGAGGAACTCGACCGCCTCAAGGACCTGCTCTCGGAGTTCCCCGAGTTCCGTATCGACCAACTCGAAAGTCCAGACGAGGCTGAGGGGACAAACGTCCGAATCACCGCGCGTTCGGATGCGAATCGACTCGCCGGATTCGCAGATCGCGTCTTCCAGGCAGTCTATAGCCGCGAAGAGGACTACCGCGCGTGGGTCACCGCCATCTGACACGGACGGGACGGACGCCTCCGGACGAACCAAACGAACGCCACGTTTATCCGGCGAATGTTAAGGCCTTGGCCCGCTCGCCGGGGTACATTTGTCTCTCGCCTGCGTAGCGGTGGGTATGTCGGATCAATCTGGGCTGGCGTGCGATGACGTACAGTTGCTCGTCGAGACGACTGGTCGCCGTATCGACGTGGGTGATGTGACGCTCCACGCCGTCGAAGCAGGGCCGGAAGACGGAGAGTTAGTCGTCCTGCTTCACGGGTTCCCCGAGTGTTGGTACGCCTGGGCCGACTACCTTCGCCCGCTTACAGACGCGGGCTACCGGGTTGTCGTCCCGGACCAGCGTGGATACAACCTGAGCGACCATCCCGAGGGTATCGAGTGGTACAGTATCGACGAACTGGCCAGTGATATCGTCGGCCTGCTCGATGCACTCGACCGTGAGAAAGCACACATCGTCGGCCACGACTCGGGGGCCGCTGTCGCGTGGTGGACCTCGCTTCACCATCCAGACCGGGTGCGGTCACTCACGACGATAAACGTCCCGCATCCGACGGTTTTTGCTCGGCACCTCAAGCGCGACCCGGCACAGCAACTCCGCAGTTGGTACATGCTGTTCTTCCAAGTTCCGAAGCTTCCGGAACTTATCGCACCCCTCGGCGACTGGGCCGTCCTGGAGCGGACGATGACCGACTCCGCGCTTCCAGGAACATTCTCGACGGCGGAGCTTGAGCACTACCGGTCGGCGTGGTCCGTTCCCGGAGCGTATCAGTCGATGGTCAACTGGTACCGGGCCGCCGTTCGAGAGCGCCCACAGCCGAGAACCGAGACGGTCGAGGTTCCGACACTTGTCGTCTGGGGGTCCCGTGACCGCTTCCTCCGGTCGAAGATGGCAAGAGAGAGCCTATCGTTCTGTTCTGACGGCCATCTCCGGATGTTCGACGAAGCGACACACTGGGTACACCACGAAGAGCCAGTGGCCGTCGCCCGCGCAATCATCGAGCACGTCGACGATGCGTGGCGGACACCGAACAACACCCCCGACGAGACGAGTCATCGTCCGGTCTAACGTTCGTGACACGTCGACACCCCGAATCCGGCAATATTTGTCGGTGTCTAAATTCAACTATATAGGTCCATCGAGGGGACTTAGCGAGGTTCTTGTACGTCCGGCCTTCAAATCGGAGTGACGCGGTTGCAGTCCGGTGGTGGGACGTTCCATACTCCTTCGAACCGTCTCCGCGTCTTCTTCATGAGCAGGGACGGGGGACCGTCCCACTTTCACTCGCCGAGTCACTACACCGGCGCTTGGTGGTCCCTCCGTTGCATTGGCCCCGTCTGACCTGCCCGCCCTCGGCGGATGGGTACGTTCTTACTCGCGGCCACCTCACTTCGGGATATGACCGACCTCGGAAAGGTCGACCGTGACTTCTTTGATGAGTACATCTACCCGCGACTCGGTGCCACCCGGGACGACGTGGCGCTCGGTCCGACTCACGGCGTCGACTTCGGCCTCCTCGACATCGACGGAACAGCGGTTGCACTGGCGACAGACCCGGTATCAGTCCTCCCGGCACTCGGATTCGAGCGAGCAGGCCGGTTCGCTATCGACATTGTCCTCTCCGATATCGCCGTTTCAGGTCTCGACCCGTCACATCTCGCCATCTCGTTTACGCTCCCGCCAGAGATGACGGACGCGGAGTTTGCCGAACTCTGGGCTGCGATGCACGACGAGGCCGAAGACCTCGGTGTGAGTATCGTCACCGGTCACACCGCCCGCTATTCGGACTGTTCGTACCCGTGGGTCGGCGGCGCAACCGCCCTCGCGGTCGGCGACCACGACGACGTTGTTCGCCCGGACGGCGCACGCCCGGGCGACGATGTGCTCGTGACGAAAGGCCCCGCTGTCGAGACGACTGGTCTCTTGACGACGCTCTTTCCCGACGGCTTCGACGGACTCGGCCCCGACACCCTCGAAATCGCACAGGAACGACTCGACGAAACCGACGCCGTCCGCGACGCCATGACTGTCTCGGCCGCGGGCGGACACGGTGTCCACGCGATGCACGACGCCACCGAGTGCGGCGTCCACGGTGCCCTCAACGAGATTGCAGGGAGTGCGGGCGTCCAACTGGAAATCGACGAATCGAGTATTC
>NZ_JBZRPK010000267.1:0-2582 GCF_058382125.1 Haloferax sp. s1 | reverse complement strand
CGTCACTACCCTCGTTGCGTTTGACGGCACGGAGCAGCTCATACGAGAACCCCGAAGGGGAAGAAAGAGCCCTCATGGAGGTCTTATGACGTATTCGTCGGAGCGTCTTGATTGCGACGTGGATGGGCGGGAAGTGAGCAAGACTGCCAGACAACTGCTGTAGTCGTACAGAAGGCCATCAATGCGGGTGTAATGACCGTTGTCGTTCCTCGTTATCGTCAGTAAACGCTGGCCTTGGTATCGAACAACACTATTGAGACCGAGAATATTTGAATAATTTAGATGGCTTACAAAAGTTAGAAAATCCACATTATCCAAAAGTTCAAGGTAATGTAAAGGGTCTGTTGAGGGTTTTCTGTCGTGTCGGTGCCAACAGTTCCTCATCTTGCGTGCTATCAATGAGCGTCTATCCCAACAGGGCGTTCAACGTCCGTTTCCGGGGTGAAATCAGCGATAGCATCGCAGATTGCAGCCGACCGACTACTGGCTGGTCATCCGAGACTCCACGAATTCACCAAAAACTCACTTCGAACGCGCTTCTTCAGGACTGGACAGTTGTCGGTTACTACCGGGGTCAGACTGACCGAGCTCTGACTTTCTGAGTCTGGTGACGAAGACTGCACCGCGGGGTGTATTGTCTTCGACCCAGACATCACCGCCGTAGTCGCTCACGATTGTATCGACAAGGTACAGACCGAGTCCCGTTCCGGGGCTCTCAAAGCCCTTCTCACCGCGGCCGAATATCTCGTCTTTCCGGTCGTTTGGGATACCGGGGCCGTTATCAGCGATTCTGACGAGTACGTTGTCCGGTTGCTCTTCGACTGAGATGGTAACTTCCGGTTCTGGAGTGTCGTTGTGGCGAATTGCGTTTGTGAGTAGGTTTCGGAAGACGGTCCCGAGCATATCGTCGGCCATCACCGAAACATCCGGTCGTTCGTCTGGAAGGTCGACGACGGCATTGGGGTTCCCCTCGATAATCTCGTTTGCTTCGTCCCAGAGTACGCCTCCAATCGACGTTGGGTGGGCCGTCTCCTCATCTTCGAGCATCGTCTTCATGAGGTTCCGGACGGTGTCAGTGAGTTCGGCCGTATGTTCACTGTTCCGAATAATCGTCTTGAGACGTTTGCTCACCGCCTCATCGTCGACCATCTCGTCCACGAGGCGAGCGTTTCCAAGCACGACAGCCGTATCGTTTCGGATATCGTGTCGGATGATTTGATTGAGAAGTCGAAGTTTCTCGTTCTGGTCGAGAATCATCTGTTTCTGTCGGTGGAGGTCCGTAACGTCGCGGAAGACGATTACCCAGCCAACCACCTGATCTTGGCGGGTAAGTCGTTGAGACCGAACGCTGAGAAACATCGGTGTTCCGTCGTCGAGGGTAACCCGGACGCTGTCGTCGTGTGACGTCGTGAGGTCGAATTTTGGGGAAATTTTCGTGATGGGGTCGCCGACATCGGCAGCAAACTGTTCGAGGAAGGACGCACCCTGGTTGTTGACGTGGACGATTCGCTCGTTCGGGTCGAGGACGAACACACCATCTGGTGACGCTTCCATCGCAGTGGTGTAGGCGAGAGGCGGCAACTCGAGGAATCGGTATCTGAAGACGGCAATCCCGATTGCCAACGACGTGACGGCCGCAGATGTTGGGACGAGATTCACACCCTCAGGATTGAACGGTGGCACGCCAAGCGACGAAAAGAGCGCGAAGATGAACGGTGCTGCAATACCGATGCTGACCAGTATCGCCTGTTGGATGTACGAACGACCCAGCCGAAACGCCTCGTAAAGAATGATTCCTACCGCTGCGGTAGAGAGAACCGCATTGTAGAGGAGTTGCAACAACAAGTGGGCAGGCCCGACATCGACGCGGAGGAGTACCAGTCCGTTCGACTCGATGAATCGCGGTGTTTCGATGGCAAGATCGCTCGGATTTGTAAATAGAATCACCAAGAAGACAAGCGGGATGCTCAGGACTGTCACAATGTGTCTCGGACGGATTCTCCGAATCCGGTCCGTATGGACGAGAACGAAGAGAAACACGAGCGGTCCGAGCGGTGCGACTCCGAGATAGAGGAGTTTGTAGAACAGGAGTTTCACCGCCGGGGTCGTGTGCAACAGTTTGAGGGCCGAAAATCCGGTCCAGAGGACGAGCCCAACATCTACCGCAAAGAACGCCGACAGAACCGGTGACCGTCCCTTCGTCCGCATGTGGTGCAGGCTATAGATACCCAAAAGTGCGGAGACGACCATCGCAAAGAGCGTCGGGAGTGCGAAAACCGTGTATTGCCAGCTCATATTTCAAAAAGCCTAAGTGAAGGTCCCGAAGCCATGAACGGATGTTTTGAGCCGATTCTGATGCATAAAAATACCTGTTCAAACCGACGTACTGTTCGAATTTCTGCGGAGATAGTACATCAATCGAAGTCCCAACTGACAAATATTGCCGCGCCGACAAGGTGCCGAATGGAAACTCTCCTGGAATCACAACGTTACCGGAATTTAAATCGACTCGACAGCACCGCTTCAAGCAGATTAGTCCTCGCGTCGACCGACACCGCACGTGACTCACACCGAAGTGGGAG
>NZ_JBZRPK010000269.1:0-2583 GCF_058382125.1 Haloferax sp. s1 | reverse complement strand
CGCACGTTCGACGACGGCGCGTTCCAGCGTGAACTCTGGTACGCCGCCCAGAACCTCTTCGGCGATTCGGGGAGCGCCGACGCCGACCTGACAGTTCTCGGGTTCGACTCTGCGGATGGCATCGCGGAAACCATCGTTCGTGCCCGTCGCGGCTACGTTGACGAAACCCGTGCCGCACTCGCCTGCATCGACGAGGTCGGAAGCGACCCAGTCGGAGTGAGAGTGCGAGGCGTCTCCGGGACGGTGCGTGCCTGTTCGGAAAGGTATTTACACGGCCGGGCCGGAATTTCTCAGGAGAGAGACGTCGTGTTCGAGAACGAATCCCGGACCGCCGTTGTCCGCAATTCCCTCTTGGACGTTCGCGGTCCGGACGGGTTCACGGGCGCGACGCAACTCGATTTCGAGTGATATTCCATGCAGGGACAAGCGCAACAACAGGCGTACGACCGCGGGATTACGATCTTCTCGCCGGATGGTCGACTCTATCAGGTCGAATACGCCCGCGGGGCCGACAAGCGCGGCCCCGCGCGCGTCGGTGGGCGAACGCCGGAGGGGGTCGTCCCCGCGGCGGACAAGCGCTCTCGCTCGCCACTGAGGGAGCGGCCGAGCGTCGAGAAGTTTCACAAGCCGAACGCCCACACCGGCACCGCAGGCGCGGGTCACGTCGCTGACCCCCGTCAGTTTATCGACTCCGCCCGCCGACAGTCGCAGGTCAACCGCCTCCGCTACGGCGAACCCATCGGTATCGAGACGCTGACCAAGGAAGTTACCGACCACATCCAGCAGTACACGCAGGTCGGCGGTGCCCGTCCGTTCGGTGTCGCACTCCTCATCGGCGGCGTCGAAAACAGCACGCCCCGCCTCTACGAGACGGACCCCTCGGGGACGCCCTACGAGCGGAAGGCTGTCTCTATCGGTGCCGACCGCGGCGACCACCAGGCGCACCTCGAAGAAAACTACAGCGACGACCTGACCCTCGAGGAAGGTATCGAGCTGGCGCTCGAAACCATTACGTCCACGAACGACGAGGGAACGTCGCCTGATGGCGTCGACGTTGGGACCATCTCCGCCGAGTCGGAGGAGTTCGTCGAACTGTCGAACGACGAAATCGAGTCGTACCTCGAAGCCAACGACCTGTTGGCGACCGAGGAAGACGAAGAGCCAGAAGAGTAAGCCGCGTCCCGCGGTTCCACGTTTTCTTCTCGAGACTCCCGTCGCTACTGGCGAGTCAGTATTTCAGTCAGTTCTCGTGTGACCGCCGAAAAAGCCCAGAAACGGATTCAGTTGTGGGACAACACGATGCGACCGCTCCAGTCGCAGTTCAGTATTCCTCGTACGCGAGGTTCATCAGCCACTGTGAGAAGGCGTTGCTGTTCGCGTTAATCTCCTCTTCGCCGATGAGCGGCGAGAGCATGTCGCCGGCCATGAGCAGCGAAAATTCGAGGTCGCGTGCGGCGGGTTCGAGGTAGTACGTCGTGTGGCCGCTGTAGACGGTCTGGGTCCGTTTGATGAGACCGAGCGACTCCAGCACTTCGGCGATACGGCTTCCCTTTCGGGACGAGATATCGAGTTCTTTCCAGAAATCGCTCTGATGGATGCCGCCCGCCTCGCGGATGAGTTCCAGTCCCGCGCGCTCATCGGAAGAAAGATCGGCTTCGGCTTCGCTCGCGCTCATACCACGTACACGTCGGGCGAGTGGTTTAATCCTGACGTTCGACCGGTTCGAAGGCGGTCTGACACGGCGGTCCGTCGGCGAATTCGTACACGAATTCCTCCGCGCCGAGCGTGATGAGCGACGACGAGCGCGTGCCGAATCGACCCTCCGGGTCGTGGACGCAGACGCCGAAATCGTGGTCTCCGAGCGCGGTCCGTGCACGCTCGCGCCAGTCGGTCATCGCCTCGCTCGCCTCGGGTTGGAGTGTCTCCCAGAGTCGCCGGGCGTTGTCTGCTTGCTCCTCACCCACCTCGGGGCGTTGCGCCGGGACGAACCACGAATCGGGCGTGCCGACGTTCACGACGACGTGGATGCCGGGGTCGAAATTCCGAACGGAGAGTCCGCCGTCCCACTCGTAGAAGAGCGCGGCGCTCTCGTCGGCGATGACGAGATTGAATCCGTCGTAGGTGTGTTTGTCGACCGCGTGTTCGACGAACCGAGCAGCGCCTTCGGCCGTCTCGTGACGTAACGCGTCGCGGACGAGATGACCACGCGACTGCTCACCGCCGCCCTCGACATCGACCCAGCGGTTAGTGATGCCGACGAAGACGC
Source organism: Haloferax sp. s1 (assembly GCF_058382125.1). Lineage (NCBI taxonomy): Archaea > Methanobacteriati > Methanobacteriota > Halobacteria > Halobacteriales > Haloferacaceae > Haloferax > Haloferax sp. s1. Next base: position 317 of record NZ_JBZRPK010000269.1, on the reverse strand, counting down.
CAGCCTCGTTGTAGCCGACCCACGTCCCGCCCGCCTCGGCATCGCGCGGTGCGACGATTGCGGGTTCCTCACCGTTGGTCCAGCGTTGGGGTGGCTCAGCAGGCCTGTCGAGGAGTTCGTCACGATTAGCGGCGACGACGACCGGCGCGTCTTCGAACACCTGCCACGCGAGGATGAGTGTGCACACGGGAGGGGGTACGGACCCGGAGTGCAAAAATGCCATCACACCGCAATGCCGCGGGCGTCACGCCGTGGTAGTTTACTCGTCGGACTGTTCTTCGATTCGCGTTTCCAGTCGTGCAACGTCGTCTTCCAAC
>NZ_JBZRPK010000270.1:0-2589 GCF_058382125.1 Haloferax sp. s1 | reverse complement strand
GGGTGGGCAGTCATGGGCGCTTCCGCGAGTGGTTCATACAATTTGCGCAATACTACAATTATCAGAGACCGCACCAAGCGCTTGACGGACAAACGCTGGTCGAGGAGGTTCTAAACTAGACAGTGCCTAGTACGCTTCTCTCTGGGTAAACAAAAAGAGACGCACCAAATCAGGCGTCGGGACGAGGCATCGATTCCAGCTCTTTGATTCGGCTTGTCTTTTTCACAGCCGCGTATTGCCGTTTCCACGCTTCTTCGGGGAAGAGACCGTTTCGGTCGAATAGTTCGCGTGCTTCGGGAGTGAGTTCGAAGAACTGGTAGGGGTATCCTCGGATACGATTCCCCGGTTCGAACTCGAGAACCCGGACGACACCGACGCCTGCGAGTGTATCGAGATGCCGTCGAATGGAGTCGTCGCTGAGTGGCGGGTTCATATAGTCCAGTTCCTCGACACTGGGTGCCCCTAATGGATGACCGACTATATCCGCGATGATGTCTGCCCGTTTCTTGTTCGTGGCTCGTTGCAGCGCTCGCCACGTATCGAACTCTGATTTGGTATCGGTGACGCCGCCTCCGTTTCCGGCCACGGATTCTGTTTTTGGTTTCATATGATTCTCTCGCCCCTCCACTGCTCAGTACGCTTTGCGTTGGAGAATTGTAGTTCTCCAATTCACATGTATCTCTTGTATTCCCACCAGCATAAAGACTTGCATCTGAATGAGGTTAGTTAGAAACTGATGGCACAACTATCTAAAAGAAGAATCTACAATTAATTAGTGAAGAGATAATACAATTGGATAATGGATGATACCGTCAGTAGTCCCGAAATAGGGGACACTGCTGTAGAAGACATCCCATCGGAGGCCGAAATCATGAGCGGGATAGCTGACGTTCACTTTTCTCCGTCCGATCACCAACGCATCAAGGATTTGGTAAATGGTGAGGAGATGCAGCACATCAAGAACCACGACCGACGGTACTTGATCGTGGGCGCAGGGGGCGAAACCGGAGCCGCAACACGCCGGATGGATGTGTACGACCTTCTCAACGACCGCAATGGTGCAATTTCGATGCGTTTAGAGGACTTCGGCCTCACCCCCGACGAAATCGAACTGTGGAATCGTGTGTTCGACATCCTCTGTGGACGCGCAACGCACATCGTGGGTGTCTTGGAAGACTTCGACGGCGGGTACGTTTGGGAACTCGGTCTGCTTTTTGCCCCATCGTACCGACAGAAAGTCTGGGTGCTGAAACGACTGTACCCAGACGAGCAGACGGAACGCGACAAATTTGACAACGGAATGGCCGCTTCTCACGTCAAAATGCTGTTGACTGGCAACCGATGTCTGGAATGGCGTGACGAAGATGAACTCTACGACGCTGTGAGCCAACTTCCCTAACAGAGACAGTCGAGATGTGGCGCTCTCTTTATCGTGAGTAAACCTTCTGACCCTCCAACGCGCGAATCTGTACACGTCGAACCCGTACTAGCAGATCTCCACCGTTTTGCTACTTTGGCTGAGATATGCTGGTGGTAGTGAGGCGTCGCCCCCGTTGTTTAGGTCTTCCCACACCTACGGTAGGTGAGACATGAGAACGTCCGAACACTACCTGATCAATAGGTTAATTTCGTTAGATATTCTAGTTCGAATTGGCTAGAGACGTGGCGCAACTTTTCAAATCGTTCGAAAAACCATTCTCCGGAATGATGGGGTCTGAGCAGATTCGTTAGTTGTACTCCCGCCACCGATACCCGCATTCCTTACATTTAAAGAACCGCGTCGGCGGTTCGTCGGCCGACGCCGTCTGCTTGATGGTGTACCACGCTTCGGTGTGGCCGCACTCGTCGCAGTGAACGTCTTTTGCGGTCGGTTTGCCCTCGAACTCGGCTCCTTCTTCGGTCTCGATGAGTTCGTCACCGGACTGGGCCTCGGTCGAGACGAACTCCTTGGCGCGTTCTTCGTCCCGTTCGGCGGTCGCGCCGCACTCCTCGTTCGTACAGGTCATCACCCCGTTCTGTGAGACCATCATCGAACCGCACTCGTCGCAGAATTGCATACTCAGAACTAGCGGGGCGTGGCACCAAGAAACTGTCACTCTCTGGATTGTTACCAACACACTCACTACCGACCGCGACGTTACTCTTCGTCTTCGACGACTGGGCAGTTCCGCACCCGGAAGTGGTCGCTGTCTACAACCTCGATAATGGCGGTTCCCTCGTGGGTACACGCCAGTTTCGGCGGTGCGCCGAAGTGCTCACACCGCTGGCAAAACTCTTTTTTGGCGACGATGTGGTCCGGGAGCCCGTCGGCGTCGTCGACGGCTTCCGCCTCGGCACCGAGGCCGACGCTCTCGGTTTCGTCGCCGCCTTCGACGAGCGCCGTCCACACGTCCTCGTCGTCCAGTTCGTCGACTTCCACCGATTCGAACAACTCGGCTACGTCGTCGGGCTCGTTGGAGACGCGTGACCGACCGCGCCGCTCCGCCACTCGGCCAGCGAGGTCCGAAAGCGGAGCAGACTGCGGTTGCTCGTCGGCATCGGCGCGGTCGCTCCGCTCAGCATCGGCGCGGTCGCTCCGCTCAGCATCGG
>NZ_JBZRPK010000271.1:0-2590 GCF_058382125.1 Haloferax sp. s1 | reverse complement strand
CCCCACATGAGGGGTGTCCTCATCGCGGGCGACGACGACCAGGTCGTCTACGCGTGGCAGGGTGCAGACCCGAACCTACTTCTCGACGCGCAACGCGACGAAGACGAAGTACTCCCGAACTCCTATCGACTTCCGTCGAACGTTCTCAACGTCGTCAACCACGAGATTCGGCACATCGACAAGCGCCAAGAGAAGGACCTCAAACCCCGCAAGGAAGGTGGCGCAGTCGAAGCCGTCGAGAGTCCCTCGATGCTCGAACTCGCCCGGAACGTCCGGTACACCGTCGAACAGGACGAAGGAACCGTCATGGTCCTGTTCCGCGCTCGCTACCAGATGTTCCAGTTCATCGATGAGTTCCTCCCGTCGGGCATCCCCTTCTCGACGCTTACCGACCAGCGCATGTGGACCGACCGCCTCACCCAGTACGTCCGCGCTGTCGAAGCTATGGAGGCCGAGGAACCGGTCGACGGATTGGAGGCACGTCGCCTCGCCGACATGCTGCAGGACTCCGCGTTCGGTACGAACGACCGCGACGACCTGTTCGACGCCATCGACGAGCGCCAAGAGTCCGAAGGTGTCGAGGACATCACGAACATCGAGTTCACGCCGAAGGAAATCAAGAACTTCGCACCGTTTGCCCCCGACGGAACCTCCGCGAGCGACATGGTCCGCAAGGTGACGAGCTTCCAGCGAAAATCCATCGACGCGTACTTCACCGGCGAGTATCAGGAGATGGACCCGAACCGCGTCCGCGTCGGTACCATCCACTCCGCGAAGGGTCGCGAAGCTGACCACGTATTCATGGCGACCGACCTGACCGAGAAGGTCGTCGAGCAGATGGCCGCGTCCGTCTCCGACGAAGAACTCGAAGCCCGCGGTATCGAGGAGTTCACCGCGACGACGAGTCCTGTTCCGCTCGTGACCGACAACGAACGCCGTGTTTTCTACGTCGGCATGTCTCGCGCACGCGAGCGCCTCATCCTCCTCGAAAACCTCGTCAGCGGCGCACCGACGCTGCCTATCAGCGTCCTCCTGCACAACGAGATTCGCGAGGGAGACGCCCAGGAACTCGTCGACGAGGCACAAGAACCGCCCGCACCCGAACCCGAGGCGTAATCCACCCGTGCCGTCCGATTCCCGAGGCGGTGCCGCTATCGATGCGGCCATCAGCGAACGCGATGCCGTCGGCTTCGTCGCCGTCTGTCACGGTGACGGCCCGACGGGTCGCTACCTCACCGGCCGCAGGCTCGACACCGACTTCGTGTTCGTTCGCATCCCCGGCGAGACACATCTTCGCGTTCCATCGACTGTCGACCGTCCCGAACCCGACGATGCGGTCTCCGTCCGTGTCGACGACAGACCCGCCGGAAAAGCCGCGGCGGCCGTTCTCGGCGAACACGCGGCCGAAGGAACTGTCCTCGCGTCACAAACCATTCCGTACGATGCCGCGCTCCATCTCGAATCGGCGGGCTACGACCTCGCCTCGACGACAGTGCTTCGAGATGCACGCGCGGTGAAAGACGAAGACGAACGCGAGGCCATCGAATCGACGCAACGAGCCGCCAAGCGGGGTATCGGCCGCGCCGCCGAGATACTCGCCAAATCGATTGTGTCTGCCGAGAGTGACGAGACCGGTTCCGACGACGTGCTCGTCTGGGACGGCGCGCCGCTGTCGACAGAACGACTTCGCCGACAGGTGAACGCGATACTCGCAATCGAGGGCGTCGATGCCGCGGGTGCGACGACGGTTCGCGCCGGAAACCGCGGTGGAAGCGACGGACGTGGGGAAAGCACTGACGGCGACGACGGCGACAGCGACGACGGCGACAGCGACGAACGCGATGGCCGTGCCGGACGCGGGTCAGCAGTCGAACTCGTCGCCGACGAGCCAATCGTCGTCTCGGTGGCTCCGCGAGGCCCCGCCGGGTATCGTGGGGCGCTCGCGCGAACCTTCGTCGTCGACCCCGACGGCGGGTGGGAGCGCCGGGCGCACGTCGCCTGCGACGCCGCCCGCGACGTCACGCTCGTCGAAGCCGACCCCGGTGCGAGTGCCGGATTCCTCGGAAGCGAGATTCGCGCGGAGACGGCCGCGTTCGGGTTCTCGATGGACGAGGAAGTGACACGAGACGTTGGCGGCGGCATCGGTCTCTCGGCACGGGAAGACCCGCCGCTCGACGGTGATAGAGAACTCGCTGCCGGAAACGTTCTCAGGGTCCGCGCTGCGGTCACACACTCGGAACACGGTCACGTCGAACTAACGGACGTGCTCGTCGTCGAAGAAGACGGCCCACGGATGCTCGTCGACGCGCCGACCGGTCTCGACCCGAGTCGGTGGTGACGACCTGCGTCACCTCACGTCCGAAATCGAGACTACTGCTCGTCGTCCCTACTTCTCGTCGTCCGGGTCCTTCGCGACGCCGCCAACGACCTTTTCGGCGGCAATCGCTGGAAGGTCCTGCGGCATGGTGAGGTACTGCGGGAGTGCGACCATGAGTACGGCCAGGAACACCATCCCGCCGCCGAAGACCGTCTGGCCGTCGGTGAGGAGGTTCAGCCCGAAGATGCCGACGGGCAGGGCGAAGATGAGGGT
>NZ_JBZRPK010000272.1:0-2592 GCF_058382125.1 Haloferax sp. s1 | reverse complement strand
ATGTACCGCTTTGCGAGGACTGGGAACCGACATTTCGTGAACCCGGCTGTCTGGATGTCGAGTTCTTCGTTAGGCTCGAGATAGCCGGCGAGTGTTCGGAGGAACTCGTGCGTCACAAGACCACCTTCGTAGTCAGGAAGACCGTCTTCGCGGGCTTCGTAGACCTCGAAGGCGCCGTATCCCCAGATGATGAGCTCTCCTTCTTCATCCACCTCCCAATTCAGGGTCCCGAAGCAATGTGCTTCGCAGAGCTGGCGGACTGCCTGTGCATCCGTTACGACTGCGCCGGTCGATGTCGTCGCTGCTTGGAGCGTTGCCATTGTTCGTACTCGAGGATGCTTTCCTACCCCCGCACTCCTTTGGGGATTAACAAAGCCTCTCGTGTGCCCATCCAAACGAAGAATTGAGACGCCGGTTACGACTCATCTTCGAGGTCGGCAGCCTCACCGCTCTCGGGCTAGATGAACACAATTCGGACCCATTAGAGAAATCCCCTTTTTGTGGCTTCAGATACTCTCTGATCGCCTCGACATTGACATAGATCTCGAGGTGTTCTTGCAGCGCCATCTGAACACGAAACTGGTAGTCGTGTAGCCACAAACACTCATTGGTCTTGCACTCTTTCTAGGACCATGGCCGAGTTTCCAGACGAACGACAACTCGTACTCCGGGCGCGTTCCGAGTTGGACCAGTGGACGAAAAGTGCCCGGATGGAAGCGTACACTGAACTGTTCGAAGGTGATGATCCCATCCTTTCCCCCGAAGAAGTGCAACTACTCGATGCGCTCGACTCCGAAATGGAGAGAGAGGGCGGCGATGGTGTCTGGGGAACGGATCAGTACGGCATTCACACGGCGGGGTCCTCGAGTTCGGACACCTCACTCGGCGTCGTCTGTGTGTACCACCCACAGATCACCAAAGACTCCGTCCTTCGTGGAGCAGACGACCTCGACGACGAGACCGAAGAGCGACTCAACGCAGCACTCTGGCAATACAGCGAGCGCGTCGCGACACTCATCGAAGAGAAGCTCCACGAGTTCACCCGTCAAACGCAGAGTTAGGCCCCGACTCAGGTTCAGCTCCGCATTGACAGTTGGCGAGGTTTACCTACATTCAGGTGCTAATGCAACGTCCTCAAAGAGCAATTTATCCGAATCGGGCGCCTACTCGTAGGGATACCAGACGACAAACGAGGCCAAGACGAGGACGAAGACAACGAACAGCCGCAACAGCCAGAGCGGAAGCGAGAGGAGGTCCGTGACCGCGCCCACGAAGACAGAGCGATGAGCGGCGACCCCGGTGGGCGGCTTGGTGACCTCGATGATGCACTCGAAACCCAGAACTACCCGACCACGACCGATGAACTGGTTGAGGCCTACGGAGACTACGAGATCGAAACACAAGGCGGTACAGAATCCCTTGAAAAAGTGCTTGCCCCAACTGATAACCAAACGTACGACTCCGCCGATGATGTTCGAAGCCGGCTACTGGGACTGATACATCGATAGCGAATCAGCTCGCGATGTGCTAGACCACCGGTACGGACTAGTATCCCTAAGAGTCAGTTCAGAGGAGTACGACCTGCGCCAGTCCGAGGAATGTGAAGAATCCGAGGACGTCAGTTGCGGTCGTAATGAAGATAGTCGCCGACGTTGCCGGATCGTACCCGAGCCGATCCAGAATGAGTGGAACGAGCGCGCCGAAGAATCCTGCAATGACGAGATTCGAGACCATTGCCATGCCGATGACCAGCCCCAACAAGGGACTCTGGTTAAACAGGGTGGCGATGACGGCCACGATACTACCGGTGATTACGCCGTTTGCACCCCCCGCAAGCACCTCGTTGCCGATGGCGCGCCTCCCTGTTCGAAGCGAGATCTGCTCTAGCGCGATTCCGCGGACCGTCACAGCCATCGACTGCGTGCCGGCGTTCCCACCCATCCCGGCGACGACCGGCATGTAGATCGCCAGCAGCGTCAACGCCGCGATCGTGTCCTTGAATAGCCCGACAGTCGCCGCAGCGAGAAAGGCGGTTCCGAGGTTGATGTTGAGCCACTTGTATCGCCGGCGAACCTACTCGATGTCGCAATCGAGAACGCACACCTGCTCGTCGACACCAGTGAACTCATAGAGCGTCTGGCCGGCCTTTTCCTCGATGGCCCGCAAGAGGACGTCCGCATAGATGACTCCGAGAATACTGTCATCTTCGTCGAGAACGGCAATCTTGCTCTGCGGGTTTGTTCTAAATACTTCGACAACTTCCGTGTCGGGCTGTTCGTACCGGACGGTTGGAGTGGGGCGAAGGTACTCGGTGATGACCGTCGGTCCGTGCCCGGCCAACGCCAGAGTGTGTCCAGGTAGCTCCCCTAACACCTCGTCGCCATCGGTAACGAAGACGGTCGGGAAGTGGCCCGTTCGGGCCTCGTGGCGTCGGACGAGCCGTGCCACCTCTTCGAATCCCTGGTCCTTGTCGACGGTGACGTAGTCGAGATCCATCATACCGGCGGCGCTGTCCGGACTGAATTTCAGGAGGAACTCGATCCGCTCTCGTCGGTCAATATCGAGCTGACCGAGTACGGCCTCCTGAGTATC
>NZ_JBZRPK010000273.1:0-2611 GCF_058382125.1 Haloferax sp. s1 | reverse complement strand
ATCATTGGTATCGGCAACCAATGAACTTCGAGGTCGTTCTCACGAGCCGTCTTAGTCCCCTCATTGAGCCAGTTGAGAATCCAATCCTCTTCCCACTCATCCTCGTCGTCAACGTGCCCTAAATCCGAGTCAACGTAGTCATTCAAATACTGACGCACTGAATACCATTTGTGACTAATGGTCCCGTGAGCGAGATTTTTCTCATTATCCAGCCAGATACTAAACTCTTCGAGAGCGAGGTTGTCTATCTCCTCAAGGTCATCGATGCCGAACTCAACCATGAATCGGTCGAAATCCTCAAGAGCAATGCGGGCCTTCTTAGCGTTCTCCTTGGTATTTTTGACCGCTTTCCGCCGTAAGAACGCCTCTCCTTTGGGGAATTCGTTGTCTGTTTGTAGCGTTTTATACCGACCACTCATGTACTCAGAGGATACGACGCTGTTAACATAATGATACCGGATTCTAACGTCTTTCCGGTAGATACGCACGTCCACCGAATCGCCCGCCGACTCGGAGTCGCTCCTGCCGACGCCGACCACGAAGGCGTCCGTGCGGCGCTCGAACGCGAGGTGCCCGCCGAGAAGTGCGGCTTCGGCCATACGGCGATGATTCAGTTCGGACGGGAGTTCTGCAAGGCGAGAAAACCGGTTTGTCTCGACGGAAAAGACGAGTGTCCGATGGCAGACGTGTGCGAGAAAGTCGGCGTCGACGTAGCGGGCCAATCAGTCGTCGACCCGGCCGCCGCGGACGACTAACACTGTTTCGTCCGAATGCCACTCACTGGTGACCCGTCAGCGTTGTACGACGAGTCGAGACCCGAGTCCGCGAACATCGGGAGATTCATCGAGTAGTCGTAGACGACGCTGAACCGCGAGAAGGGATTCGAGAGGAAGTCCGTCACCGGACCGACGCCGTCGAAGGCGACGCCAGCACGGAGTTGAATAATAGACTGATTTCCGATATCGCCGCTTGCTTCCATTCCGAAACCGCCCGCTCCGCCGAGGTTTTCGAACATCGAGAGGAAGACCACGAGGTCGATACCTGCGCCCTCGCCCCCGATGTCAAACTGGTGTCCTTCGCCGTGGAAACACGGTGACGTCGGTCCAGTCGCGGCTGTAACGGGGGCAGTAGCGATGATGAGAACGAACAGCAACGTCGGAAATAAACGAACCGCAGTGTCCATACAGTTGCTACTGCGTTCTGCTAATTAAGGATATGTAGCGGTTTTCAAAATTGATACAGAGGGGCGAGTCGGCTATTCCTCGTCGTCTAACCGGCTGACGAGTTCGTCGAGGACGGCGTCGGCGCTCGCGAGGTTGGTCGCAAGCGGCGTCTGATGAACGTCGCAGATGCGGAGGAGCGCGGAGATGTCCGGCTCGTGGGGCTGTGCGGTCAACGGGTCGCGAAGGAAGACGACGCCGTCGCAGGTCTCGTCGGCAATCTCCGCGCCGATTTGCAGGTCGCCGCCGAGCGGCCCGGACTCCTTGCGGTCGATGTCGAGGCCCGTCGCGTCGATGAGTCGCTGGCCGGTCGTCCCCGTCGCGATGAGTTCGAAGCGTTCGAGGTCGGCTTTCCGTTCCTCGGCGAACGCGATGAGGTCCGGTTTCTTCTCGTCGTGAGCAATAAGTGCGAGACGCATGGAGTTGATTCGTTCGAGGGTAGTGATGAATCTTCGGCCTTCGAGAGGAGAAATTCACCGCGCCCGTTCAAAAGAGACCGCGGTCAGGCAGTGAGTTGAACGAGCGTCGTCTCGCTTTCGCCACCAATGTAGACGAGCCGAACTGTCTCGCCTTCCGACGCGGAGACTGACACTGAATCTCCCTGCTCGACGGCACCATCACCGTCTGCGAGGGACGCCCACGACTGTTCACGCTCTCCAACGACGACGGTCAATTCGTCGGCTGAAATAGAGTCACCGGCGGCGTGTTCGATGCGTACCGTTCCGTCGGAGACTGACGAGGTAAACGAGGCCTGAGGTGATTTGTCGACGCTCTCTCCCGATTCGAGGACGAACGTCCCGACGATGGCAGCCCCGAAAACGGCACTGACAAGTGTGAACAGGAGACCCGCGAGAAGGACAACAAGCACGATGACTTTGCCAACGGTACTCAAATTTGAGAATCGTGTACGGAGACTCACACGAGTCGTTGCCTCGTGTTGATATATAAAATATCCGGACAGGTCAGACTCGATACCGGGAGCGTCCGTTACTTGAAGCGGAACGTTTCGAGGTTCTTCGGTGCGAACGTCCGCATGTTGTAGTCGTGGTAGAGCGCTGAGGAGAGGTCCTGCACGGAGCGTTCGTCACCGTGGACACAGAGCACCTTCTCCGGGCGCGGATTCATCGTCTTGACAAAGTTTTCGAGACCCTCACGGTCGGCGTGGCCGGAGAAACCGTCGACCGTCTCGACGTCCATCTCGGGTTTGAGCGTATCGGAGCGACCGCGTCCATTGCCGTCGTTGACGGGTATTTCGTCCCATCCGTTCTGGATGCGGCGACCGAGCGTCCCCTGTGCCTGGTAGCCGACGAAGACGAGCCGGGATTTCGGGTCGGGGCCGACGTGGCGGAGCCACGACATGATGGGGCCGCCGGTGACCATACCAGAGGTAG
>NZ_JBZRPK010000274.1:0-2613 GCF_058382125.1 Haloferax sp. s1 | reverse complement strand
CCAAACTATCGCGCTATTTCGCTAATCCTCATTGTCTCACTGCGACAATGATACTAGTAATACAGTCAAATTTCTGTTCTTTTTGTCTACAAACCCGAATACCAGCAAAGGAACGCACCAAAAAATCGGCTAAGCCACAGCCATTGACTTCCCTGCCACCAGACCTACAGAAACATTCACAAAAGTACTCAACCGTCGAATTCCGACGATAGAAGCGATAAAACCGTGCAATAAAGTATGAACACATATTTCTTCGGCAATAAGACTTTTATTCATTATCGAATAACGAATTTTCAGGATGTCCGATAGAGAACCTCAGACAAACGACGACAGGGCGGAGTTCGGAAGACGCCAGTTTCTCGGCGGGCTCACGTCGCTGGCCGCAGCAGCATCGTACACACTCGACGTCCCCGACACGGTCGCTTCGACCGTGTCGAATAGCGATGATGAACTCGCCCAAACAATCTCGTCTCCGGATGGTGCAGTCGCAGTCGAGTTCGATGTCTCGTCGGGGACGCCAACGTACACCGTTTCGTACGATGGACGAACCGTCGTCGAACCGTCGTCGCTGGGGTTCGAGTTCGACGGGCAGCCCGCTTTCGGGACCGAACTCACGGTTACCGGGACCGAACGCTCGGCGGTAGACGGCCGATGGACGCCCATCTGGGACCAATACAACGAAATCCGTGAGCACTACAACGAACTCCGTGTTGGTCTCGCCGAGACGACCAGTCCTGAGCGGGCGCTCACAGTTGCAATTCGTGTGTTCGACGACGGTCTCGGACTGCGGTACGTATTCCCCGAAGACAGTGGCTTCGGCGACTTTGTCATCACCGCAGAGCGGACGGAGTTCGCATTCGGCGGCGACTACACCGCGTGGTGGATCGAGAACGACTTCAACAGCTACGAATACGGGTACAAGGAGACGCCGCTGAGCGAAATCGGCGAACGAAGCCCCTTCGGCGGTGCCCACACCCCGATGACGATGCAGGCCGACGATGAAACGTATCTAAGCATTCACGAAGCCAGCCTCGTCGATTACGCGGCGATGGGAGTCGAACCCACGTCCTCCGAGGGGACGGCCTTCGAATCGACGCTCGCACCACTCCCCGATGGGACGAAGGTGGCGGCGACGGCACCCCACGCAACCCCGTGGCGGACGATTCAGGTCGGGTCGAGACCGGGTGACCTCGTCGAGTCCAACCTCATCGTGAACCTCAACGAGCCACACGACCCTGCCGATTTCCCGCACGGAACCGACTGGATCGAACCGCAGAAGTTCCTCGGCGTGTGGTGGCTCATGATTACCGGACGCGCAGATTGGGAGTACCGCGGTCCCGAAACCGGAAACCACGGCGCACAGACCAAGCGCATGAAGCGCTACATGGACTTTGCCAGCGAGCACGACATTCCGAGCGTCCTCGTCGAGGGCTGGAACGAAGGCTGGAGCACCTACCCCGGCGACGGCAGCGCCATGGACTTCGACGAGAGCTACCCGGACTTCGATATCGAGGAGGTGACCGACTACGGTCGAGCCCTGAGCCCACCGGTCAGGATGACCGCACACAACGAAACTGCGGGCAACATTTCGAACTACGAGTCGCAACTCACTTCGGACAGTTCGAGTCCGTTCGCTTACTACGATTCACTCGGGATTCACTCGATAAAGACGGGATACGTCGCCGACAGCGGCGTTAGCATCGACGGTGAGACGTACAATCACCACTGCCAACCACTCGTCAACCACCATCGACTCGTGTACCGCGAGGCGGCCAAACACCGGCAGATGTTGGAGATTCACGAACCACTCAAGCCGACCGGCGAGCGCCGAACCTTCCCGAATGTGATGACACGAGAGGGCGTCCTCGGACAGGAGTACGACTCCTTCGGACGCGTCGGTCCATCGCATCACGTCACGTTCCCGTTCACCCGGATGCTCGGCGGTCCCGTCGAGTACACGCCGGGAATCTTCGACATGGACTCCGGGTCCGGCGGCATCGAAACGACGCGAGCGAAGCAACTCGCCATGTACCCGACGTACTTCAGCGGCCTGCAGATGGTCTCCGACCTCCCGAGTTCGTATCTCGCCGACCGAGACACGGCACTCGAAGTCGGAAGCGTGACACAGGCGGAAGATGCAGAACGGAATGGGTTCGCAACAGCCGCGAAGTGGGCCGGGGCATTCGGCGGTAAGTACGTCCCGGTCGACCCCAACACCGTCGACCACGGGGCCTCACTTTCGTGGCCTATCGAAAACGTCCCGAGCGCCGGTGAGTACGACCTTCACTTCCGATACGCGAGCGATGCGACAAACAACGCCGTACCCGAAGGGACACCTCGAACAGCGACTGTACTCGTCGATGGGGACGCACAAAAACAGGCGACGTTCCCACCGACGGCGTACTGGGACGAGTGGAACGCGATTTCAGTCCGCGTCTCGCTGTCGGCCGGTGCAAACACGGTTACACTGACGCTCGGAGACGACGACACCGGCGGGGTCAACCTCGCCTTGGGGGGAGTGGCCGGACCCGGCTCCCCCCTGCCCCGACCCCCGGCGGGCCCCCCCCCGGGGGCGCCCGGACCCCCGGGGGGGCCCCCCCACCCCCGCCGTGG
>NZ_JBZRPK010000275.1:0-2621 GCF_058382125.1 Haloferax sp. s1 | reverse complement strand
GGGTCTGGGCATGATACGCGATGCCCGGGCACTTCGCGACAACTTCGTCCCTGCAGATCTCGAACATCGAAATGCCGAAATCGGACATCTCTCGTCTTATCTCGCTCCGATTGAGAACGACGAGTCTGGTGAGGATATCCTGATTACTGGCCCATCGGGGGCTGGGAAAACAACGCTCGCCAAATTCGTTACAGCCGAGCTAGAACGTGCGACGCTCGGTGCGAGGGCTGCCTACACTAACTGCCTCTCGAACTCCACGAACGCTGGTGTCCTACACTCTCTGATGCGGGATGCTCGACGAGGCATCGAATTCGACCGCGGGAGTACTCCAGTCGGCGAGTATCTCGACAAGATTCGCGACCTCGACGAACAGTTTGTCGTCATTCTCGATGAAGTGGACGTCCTCGAAGACCCGTCGCTCATTGCGATGCTCTACGATATTCCGAACGTGACGACGCTGATGGTCTGTGTCTCCGAGGATGCGTTTATCTCCGGTCTGGACATGCGCGTCTCCTCGCGGGCACGTGCCGCGGCGTCGGTCCAACTCGAAAAGTATCGCGACCAGGAGATTGCTGATATTATTCGCGCTCGCGTCGAGTACGGTCTCGATCCGGGCGCTGTCGATGAGGCGACCATCCAGCACATGGCCTCGCTCGCTGCGGGAGACGCTCGGCTCGCGGTTACTAATCTCCGACGTGCTGCCGAGCGTGCCGACCAGGAAGAACTCTGTGCGCTTAGCCCCGGTCTCGTCGACGAGGTTGCTGACGGCGCGGCTGGCGAAGTCCACGAGCGGAATGTTGAGCGTCTCTCGACACACAAGCGACTCCCCTACGATATCGTCCACGAGCACGATGAACTCTCTTCGTCGGAACTCCACGCTGAGTACGAGCGACGAATTGGCTCTCCAAAAGCGAAGGTGACGCGCCGACGCTACCTCGGTGCGCTTGAACGCTATCGACTCATCGAAAAGGAGGGTGCGACGAGAGGTACCCGGTATCGGCTTGTCGAACCCTGAACCGCGGAACTGTCAAGAGTATCGGTCCTGTACAATCAATTGCTTCTGACTACCTCATGTTGAAGAAAAAACGCACCATCGAGAGGAATTGCGTCGATTGTGGTAAAACAATCCGAAGTACCGTCTACGAGGATGGAACATATGATGGGGGTCACTATTTCGGTGAGTTCACCGTCCCGGACGAGGACAGTGGGGGTAAATACGAGAAGACAGGTGAGTGGGAGGGTCACGATGTCGTGAAGTGGACTGGAGAAGAGTTGTCCTATGAGTATTGGGAATGTGATAACTGCTACACCTCAGAAGAGGGATAGTACGCTCGGCAAAATTCATATATTGTATGAAGACCATGCATTGAGTGAAGGCATGTCCCGAACCACCGCAACCATTCCAAACGATCTTACCGACCTCATGGAGGGGGCTGTCAAAGCGGGTATCTTCGAAAACAAAAGCGATGCCATTCGCCACGTCTTACGGGCGTATTTCGAAGAAAACGAGAACGCGCGGATTGCCGCCGCGGTATCGCTTTACGACGACGGGGAGATTACCTTGGGTACTGCTGCCCGCCTCGCTGGTGTCAACCGGTTTGAGATGAGAGGCATACTGCGAGAAGAGGGAGTTGAGCTACGATTCGGCCCCGAAGATATGGCTGCCGCGAGAGACGAAATAGAAACCGCTCGTAACCTCGAATGACAGGAGCGCCGAAGAACGCGACAGTACTCAACACTACTGTCCTCTCGAATTTTGCTCAGGTGAATCACATCGAGTTATTATTGGATTTACCGCGACTCGTGACCGTGGATGCTGTCCAAGAAGAACTCGAAGAAGGGACTGAGACCCATCTGTATCTTGAACATGCATTAGCCGTACTGGAAGAGGGAATCCCCGTAGTCACTCCGTCTTCCTCAGCAGAGAAATTAGAAGAGAAGCTTCTAGAAACGTTGGACCCTGGAGAAGCGCAGGCTATAGCCGTTGCGGAGGCCGCCGATGGAACCGTTATCACTGACGATGGAGATGCGCGTGCTACTGCGAAGCAACGTGGCGTGGGCTTGACCGGGTCAATCGGACTCCTGGTACGTTTCGTCGAAGATGGTGAGATTTCGGTAGAGACCGCTGACGAGTACCTCAAACGCTGGATCGATGAAGCTGGGTTTCGGTCTCCCGCCCGTGACTTCGCCGTCTTTCTTGAAGAGTGAGTGGTTGTATTGTAGTGATTTGAGGATAGGTGAAATAAGGCTAAGACTAGGTGATCGTGTTCCCTTACTGAATTCTGTGAGAGCCTTATTATTTGGTTCTAGTTGCAGTATCACTGTTCTCCATATCGAATGGGAGGTTGATGACGAGTTCATCGAACCAGACGACTGGGCGCTTGCTCTGGCCATCTTCTTCGAAGAAGATGACGCCCAGCCGGGCAAGCCGACTGAGTTCTTCGTGGACGTTCTTCACGTCGCGGTCAACGACCCGTGCGGTCTCGTTGATACTGGATGGCTCTTCGTGGCGGATTGCCTCGATGAGGTCGAGTACACGCGCCGTCAGCGTCTCCATGAGGTCGTCGTAACTAGTGAACGAGAGTGTCGGGGTCGAGTCCACAGCAACGCCACGCTCGAGC
>NZ_JBZRPK010000276.1:0-2628 GCF_058382125.1 Haloferax sp. s1 | reverse complement strand
GCGGGTGGAAATGGATCTCGGGGGAGTGTGTATTCGGGTGGCGATCGAAGCGCCAGTTGACGTCGTTGCTATCGACGTAGTGGAACGAATACATCCCCAGTTCGCTCCACTGGATATCGAGCCGAGCGTTCTCGGCGTCGCCCAATCCATCGCTGAGACTGATCTGCAGTTCCGTAGGGGCGACGACATCATCATACGCCGTTTCGTCGACGAGCGGCTCAAGTTCGAGCCAGAGGTCACGAATCCGCTGGAGTGCCGGAAGATAGATCGGCCCGAACTCGCCGGCGCGGTCGTTACCGTTCATACAGCGAGCTGGTGGCTGGCCTCGTCGTAAGCGAGCGCGGCTTGGGCGACGGCGAGATTCTGCCGCGTCGTGCGCCACGCGGTGAGGTCGTCCCAGCCGTCCGTCTCGCCGGCGTCGAGTTGCTGGACGAGTTCCTCCGGTGACACCACGTCGTAGCGGTCCTCGTAGCGCCGGATCTCGGCCTTCATCTCCTGGATGCTGTCGAGCAACTCGGGTCGAGTAACTTCCTCACGCAGCTCGCGGATCCGCGACATCAACACCCGGTCGCTGTTGCGCTTGTACAGCGTTGTTTGGCCATCATGTTCCGTCTCCGCGAACCCGGTGTTCACGAGCGACTTGCAGTGGCGACGCGCTGTCGGCTCGCTCACGAGGGCCCGCTCGCCGATCTCGGCTGCCGACTGCCCGTCGTGGGTCTGTTCAACGACTTCGTACACCCGCTCGAATGGCGTCGTGTCGTCTTTCCAGTCCGCCTTGACCTGTTCGTTGACGTCGTCCCACGTCTCGGTCATACTGGATGCTACGCAGTCTAGGAACAAATAGTTTTCTGGGGAAATTATCTAACTCCGGTGCTTGTAGGCGAGCATTGTCAGGCTACATGCTCCTCTAACGTCTCGTGATGCGTCCGGACTGTGGTTGGTGTGACGTTCCCTGTCGCCGCGACGTCGCTTTGCGTTACCCACTGGCCGTGTTCTTGCCCCGCTTTGTAGAGACAGGCCGCTGCGAATCCTGGTGGAGTGATACCCGACGCGGCTCCTGACGATTCTGACTGTTCAGCCAACCTCCGAGCCCGCTGTCGGATGTACGTTGGAACATCGAGTTCTGACGCGAGAGGGGGATAAATTCACTCGGGCGAACCGGCTGAGTCGGCAGCCCAAGTTCTGTATTCAGGGTCTGTACGCATTCGCGACTCTCGATTGTTCAACGCGTGCTGCGTCGACGACGTCGTCGACGACCTCTGCACGTATCTCGAAACCAGCGGTTCCCAGCGGACGTCTCGACTTCCCGAGTGGGAGGACTTCCAGGAACTGGCTGAGGAGTACGGGGTGACGTCATGAGGGTACGATTCGATAGCGCAGACATCCGGTCGGAACTCGAGCGCATCGGCCGGCAGCTGGACAACTCACTCACCGTCTTCTTGATTGGTGGTCGGTCGATGGGGTTTCGCGGACTCAAAGAGACGACCAAAGATATTGATCTCATTGTCTCCTCCGGCGACGATCTGAGTCAGCTACAAGCGGTGCTCCTCGAACTGGGATACGATATCGTCCGGGAACCGGACGAAGAGTACGAAGAACTCGGTGCCCAGCGCATCCTCGAGAACGATGACGGGTGTCGTATCGACGTTTTCAACCAGCAGGTGATCGGCAAGCTGATTCTGTCTCCAGGCATTCGTGAGCGGAGCGAACGCTATCTCGACCCGGGAAATCTCGTGGTCGAGCTCGTGAGTCCAGAAGACATCTTCCTGTTCAAAGCGGTTGCCGGTCGGGTGGACGATATCGAGGATATGTTCTCGCTGATGCAGACCGGCCTCGAGTTCGATGTCGTCGAAGCGGAACTCGAGACGCAGATCGAACTCTTGGACCAAGAACTGTTCGTGACGTACGTCAATGAAGCGTTGACCGATCTCACCGAACAACACAACGTGACGACGCCGTTGCACGACCCCGTCGCGGAGATCACCGAGCGCGTCTACGAGGAACTCGAAGTGCTCCACGCACTCAACGAACCGAAATCGGTGACTGACCTGCAACAGGAACTCGACTGGTCTGCAGCGGACGTACAGGAGATTGTGAGACGGCTGGAAGAGAAAGACGCCGTGGCGGTAACCGATAGGCGCGTAGAACGTCGCTCAATGACGATCTGACAGCACAGATCAACAGTCGAATTGAACCGCCGCGCGAAACGTGATTCGGTTTGGGTTACTTGATAAACGCCATCATACGGCAATTTTCACCTTCCGGAAGCTCGTGCCGTCGAAAACCATCTCATAAAACTCGACAGGCGGGGAATCGCCGTCTTGGCTGCTTTCGGTGAGGATCCGCATTACCTCAAAACGGTCCTCAAGGCTAGTCCGTAGGCCAAATACAACTCCTGCAAGTTGGGATAAATCATATGTGACTTTCCGATGAGAATCTTCTAAACCTAATAGATCGGGTAACACCATGCGTATTTCTTGTTCATGTTTCCACTGCTCCAGTTTCGTCGTTGACATACTGTGGAAGTGATCCCACAGGTTTTCACGCCAGGAATCTTCGTCCTCCAAGATTTCGTCCACAATTGGGCTGGTATCTCCGTCCGGTGTGGAATGCCAGGCCGACATGAGC
>NZ_JBZRPK010000277.1:0-2634 GCF_058382125.1 Haloferax sp. s1 | reverse complement strand
GGTATGTCAGGTAGACAGGCATGACGGACGAACTCAGGTCAACGCTTCGTGGCGGGGTGAATGCGATTGACGCGCGAGCGAGTGAGATTGTGCGGTCCTCGACGGGAGAGAACATGATTTCGCGGCTCGGCACCGCGGACTGGTTGAGTTTGGGCGCGCTCTTTTGGGCGTGGGTCGGGGCAATCCTCTTCGTGTCGAACGAGCCGAATTGGGCGATTATGGCCGTCCTCGTCGGATTCGTCTTCGACAAGGCGGATGGCTACTACGCCCGAAAGACGGGAACCACGTCGGCGTTCGGCCGCCAAATCGACTCTTTCATCGACATCTTCACGTACCTCGTGTCGGCGGCGCTTCTGTACCATATCGCGCTCGCGCCGAACGCGGTCGTGAGCGCCGTCGTCGGGTTCGTCGTCCTCTCCTTCGGCGGCCTTCGCCTCATCCGGCACAATAGCGAAGGGTTCGGCGACGAGTCCGGAACCTCGTACTACCACGGGACGACCGTCGTCCACACGCATCTCGTGGTGCTGGCGAACTACTTCCTCTTTCAGTTCGTGCCGATGTGGAACGGGTGGGTTGCCGGCGCGACCATCGTCGCCGTCTGCCCGCTCATGACTTCCGACTACAAGGCGTACAAAACCGACGCTGGTCACGTTCTCGTCGGCATCGCCGGTTCCATTGCGGTTGCAGGCTGTCTCGCGCTCGAATTCGGCGTGCTATGACAGGACAGAAGCCCGACGAAGCGGACAGCAACAGCAGGGAAGACAGTGGTGGACGCGATAAGACAACTCTTGCAGTCGACCTTCACGTCCACACTGACGCGTCCTACGACTGCGAGATGTCGGTCGAAACGGTGTTGGCCCGCGCTTCGGCGGTCGGTCTCGACGCCGTCACAATCACTGACCACGACTCGGTCGGGTCGCTCTCGCGGGCGTTCGAAATCGCCCACGAATACGGCGTCCGAGTCGTACCCGGCGTCGAAGTCACCACGGCGGACGGCCACCTTCTCGCGCTCGGCATCGACGAACCACCGGAGCGAGGACGGCAACTTGTCGAGACGGCACGGTCAGTCCGCGAGTCGGGGGGACTCGCGGTCGTTCCGCATCCGTTTCAGACGTTCCGACACGGGGCGTCTCGCCGGGATATCCGCGACGTTGACGCCATCGAGGTCTACAATGCGCACACGCTCACCGGATTCAGAAACGGGCAGGCGCGACGATACGCCCGACGGCAGGGACTTCCGGGCACGGCTGGGAGCGATGCGCACAGAGCTTCGCTGGTCGGACAGGCACACACGATGGTCTCGGTCAAGCCAGCGAACGAGTCGATTTCGACCGCCGACATCTTGGACGCGATTCGCGCCGGGCGAACCGTCGCCCGCGGGACACGAACGTCCGCGCGACAGTACCTGAAAAAGTACGCGACTAACGCCCGTCTCAAGACCTTCTCGTTACTGTGACTCGCCGCGTGTTCGACTCCGCGAGAGCGCGGACTGCGGCGCTCGTCCGACTCGGGGTCGTTGCGATTCTGCTCGGTGCAGGTGTCCTCGTAATTGCCGAGTTCGCACCCTCACTTACCGACCCGGCGTGGATTCAGTCGGCCGTTTCCGCGGCGGGGCCGTTCGCCCCGCTGGTGTTTGTCGGTATCCAGACGGTGCAGGTGATACTCGCACCCATCCCCGGACAGGCGCTCGCGGCCGTCGGCGGCTATCTCTTCGGGACAGTCGTCGGGACTGTCTACAGCATGGTCGGCGTCGTGACCGGGAGCGTCGTCGTCTTCCTTCTCGCGCGTCGGTTCGGCCGCCCGGCCGTCGAGCGCTTCGTCGACGACGCGATTCTGGAGAGGTTCGACGACTTCGCCGAGCACCGCGGTGTCGCCGGTCTGTTCGTCCTCTTTCTTCTGCCGGCGTTCCCCGACGACGCGCTCTGCGCGCTCGCCGGTCTCTCCCCGATTCGACTGCGGACGCTCGTCGTCCTCGTCGCCGTCGGCCGCCTCCCGACGTTCGCGTTGGCGGCCGCCGCGGGGCAGAGCGCAGAGGCGGCGAACTACAGCACGATGGTCGTTCTCGTCGTCGCGGGACTCGTTGCGTCAGCAGTCGTCTACCGATACCGCGACAAACTCGCGGGCGTGGCTGGCTGAGAAGGGGAAGGAGCCCGTTTCAGACAGCGGCGCGAGGATTCAAATAGAAAGACGGCTCCACAGCGTCCTACGACTCTCACCGGAGCAGTCGGTGAACGCCGTAGATACCCAGCGCGCAGACAACCGGCGGGACGAGACCGTAGATGGCCGGAAGGTCGTAGAGGAAGGTGACGAACAGAACGGCCACCGAACCGGTCGTTTGGCCGACCGGCGTCTGCAACTCAGCAGGAACCGACGCAACCAGACCGACGTATACCGACGCCATGAACACGAAGCCCGAAAGCGCGAGTGTCAGGTCGTACCGGCGGGCGGAGCCGGGTTTGCGGGGTCGCCGCGCGGCGCACAGTATCGGGGGGGCGAGCGGGGGGGCGGCAAACCGTCCCACCGGGACGGAGAAAGGCCCCGGGGGGGGGAGCGGGCCACCCGGGACGCCCGCCGCTGCGGCCGCGAGGGACACGAGGCCCAAGGAGACCGGGACCGGGGCGGCAACCGGGGCGT
>NZ_JBZRPK010000278.1:0-2640 GCF_058382125.1 Haloferax sp. s1 | reverse complement strand
CGGCACTGGTGGCCCTTCCAGAACTGACGAGCCAGCCGCTGATTCGGAGGTCCAGCCATGACTGGCTTTGCTGTGTTCACATCGGTCTCCGCCCTCTCTACCCTTCCAGTGAGCGACCCCTTTGCGCCGCTTTTCGTCAGCAATGCGCTCTTGGGTCTTTTCGATTGGTTCCTGCAAGTCGTCGTTGGCGGCGTCTTCTCGTGGCTCGCCGGGGTCACCGGCTTGCAGTTCCTCTCGTACCCGTACATGCAGCGAGCCTACCTGTCGGTGCTCTGTATCGGCATCGTCGGGCCGCTCGTGGGGTCGTTTCTCGTCTACCGGGACCTCTCGATGGTCGGCGACACGCTCGCCCACACCGCCTTTACGGGTGTCGCAGCCGCGCTCTTCCTCGATGCGACGTTGGCGCTCGCGGTTCCGCCGCTCGTGGGTGCGCTCGTCGTCGCTATCCTCGCAGCGCTGCTCGTACAGGTGCTCGTGGAGTACACGGGTGCACGGAGCGACGCCGCACTCGCGATGGTTCTGACCGGCGGTTTCGGACTCGGAAGCGTCCTCATCTCACTCACCGACGGCGGCATCTCGGTCGGCATCAACCAGTACCTCTTTGGCTCGCTCGCGACCGTCTCGCGGGCCGACGTTGGGCTGCTCGTCTCGATGGGCCTCGTCGTCGTCGTCGCCGTCTCGGTCGCCTATCGGCCGCTTCTGTACGTGACGTTTGACGAGACGGCCGCCCGCGCATCGCGGGTCCACGTCGGCGCGGTGAACACCCTTCTGTCGGTTCTCACCGCATTCGTCGTCGTCAGTGCGATGCGAATCATGGGCGTCATTCTCGTCGCGGCGCTGCTCGTCATCCCTGTCGTGACTGCTTCTCGACTGGGACGGAGCTACAAGCACTCGCTGTTGTACGGCGTCCTCGCGGGCGAAATCGCCGGTGTCGCTGGCGTCACGCTCGCGTACCTGTACGGACTCGCTGCGGGCGGGTCTATCGTCCTCGTGGCGATTGCCGGGTTCGTCGTCGTTCAACTCGGACTTCGCATTCGGTAATATCTCGGACTTCGTTTTCCACGTACTATTCGAAATAATTTGTCGGGTCGTTTTGATTTCCCCGTAACACCGGCTGTTCTGGCCCATCTCTCTCGCATAGTATTATCAAATTTGATATTGAAAATAAATGCTTAAGCCTTCACTAGTTCTTGAACACCTATGCCATCAAACCGGGGACCCAACGCTGGCGGCGGCGCGGTGGGTGCAGACGGCGTCGACGACGTGACCGAGGAAATCGACTCGGCGATTACCGAACTCGCGGAAGCGTCCGAAAGCATGGTGTATAGCTCACAGGAGATTAGCGACCTCGCGGAGGTCCAATCGACAAACATGCACGAGGTCGCTGGCGAAGTCTCGAATCTGAGCGCTAGCGTCGAACAAATCGCGTCGAGTGCCGACCAGACGAAAGCGATGAGCGACCAGGCCCGAGAACTCGCGGCCAAGGGTCGCGGGTCGGCCGACAACGCGGCGGATGCGATGGAAACCGTCGACGACGTGACGACCGACGTTTACGACGAAATCGTTGAACTCCGCCAGAAGGTCGACCAAATCGACAACGTCATCGAGGTGATAAACGAAATCGCCGACCAGACGAATCTCCTCGCACTCAACGCCTCCATCGAGGCGGCCAGAGCGGGCGAGGCCGGAGCGGGATTCGCCGTCGTCGCCGACGAAGTAAAGAGTCTCGCAGAGCAGTCGCGCGAGAGCGTCTCCGAAATCGAGGACGTCGTCGTCGATATTCAGCAGTCCACCGAGACGACCGTCGAGAACATCGAAGCGGCCAACGAGGAGGTCAACGACGGTATCTCCGAAGTCTCCGCTGCCGTCTCTGCGCTCCGGAGCATCGACTCCGCCGTCGGTGAGGCGGCCGCCGGTGCAGAAGAGGTCGCCCGCGCGACCGACCAGCAAGCAGCCAGTACGGAAGAAGTCGCGAGCCTCGTCGACGAGACGGCCCGTGGAGCAGAGGAAGTCGCCAGCGAAATCGACCAGGTCGCGGCCGCGGCCGAAAAGCAGACGGCCAAGATATCGGACGTCACGCTCCTGCTGGACCGCATTGACGACGAGAAGGGCAACGCCAACGCCAGCACCCGGGGAATGTAGATGTCGCTCGGTGACAACGCCGACACGCAGGCGGCCGCCGCAGAGCCAACGCAAGTTCTCGAATTCCAACTCGGTGACGAGCGGTACTGCGTCGTTCTCGACGCGGTGACGGAGATTATCGACCGGCAAACGGTTCGGTCGCTTCCGGACGTTCCGTCCCACGTCGTCGGTGCGATGGACTACCGCGGCGTGACGACGACGCTCGTCGACACCGCCTGTCTGCTCGGTGTCGGGTCGAATCCCGACGCATCTCGGGTTATCGTTTTCGACGCCGCCGACGAAGATGCGACCGTCTATGGCTGGTTGGTAGACGCTGCGGAACTGGTGACCGATACTGCCCCCGCAACCGCCGCTAACCCGCCGGTCTGCGGCGAGCGCACGCGCCCGACCGTCCGAAGCGACCACGGACCCGTCGTGTCGGCCCGCCCGTCGGCGGATGCCTGTTTCCATCCCGCTTCGCCCGCCAGCATTCTGGCACCCTCTCGAACGCCTTGGCGG
>NZ_JBZRPK010000279.1:0-2661 GCF_058382125.1 Haloferax sp. s1 | reverse complement strand
CGCGTAGAGGAGCACCTCTTTCGGTGCCGCGAATCCCATTCGGTTGAACTTCTCCGGCGTGGTCAACGGCCACTCGACACTCTCTTTGGCCTTCTGTTTGGGTGCTTCGAGTCCGCCGACGTCTTTCCACGTGACCTTCGGAATCTCGACGAGCACCTCACGCATCGCCGAGGGTTCGACCTCGCCGAGCGCGCCGCCGAAGTCGTCGTTCTTGACGACCATCCGGTCGATAAGACTCGGCGGGATGTCCTCCCGGTCGAGGTCGATTTCGGGCAAGTACCGCCGCAGCGCCTTCATCGCGGCCTCCTTGGTCAACGCCTCGATGTCGGCACCGACGAAGCCGTGAGTGTCGTCCGCGAGGTTATTGAGGTCCACATCGTCCGAAAGCGGCATGCCGCGGGTGTGAATCTGGAGAATCTCCTTGCGGCCTTCCTCGTCGGGGACGCCGATTTCGATTTCGCGGTCGAACCGACCGGGACGACGAAGCGCGGGGTCGACGGAGTCGACGCGGTTCGTCGCCGCGATGACGATAACCTGTCCGCGCGCTTCGAGCCCGTCCATCATCGTCAGGAGTTGGGCAACGACGCGGCGTTCGACCTCGCCGGTCACGTCCTCACGCTTCGGCGCGATGGAGTCGAGTTCGTCGATGAAGATGATGCTCGGCGACTCCTCTTTGGCGTCCTCGAATATCTCGCGGAGTTGCTGTTCGGATTCACCGTAGTACTTCGAGATGATTTCCGGGCCAGCGATAGAGAAGAAACTCGCCGAGGTCTCGTTTGCGACCGCGCGGGCGAGAAGCGTCTTCCCGGTCCCCGGCGGGCCGTGAAGCAGCACCCCTTGCGGCGGCTCGATGCCGAGTTTCTGGAATATCTGGGGGTGCTTCATCGGCAGTTCGACCATCTCGCGGACGCGCTGAATCTCGTTGGTCAGCCCACCGATATCCTCGTACGTAATTCCGCTTCCGGTCTTCTCGAAGCCTGAAATCGGCTCCTCGCGGAGTTCGACGTCGGTATCCTCGGTGACGAGGACAACGCCCTCGGGCTTCGTCTCGACGCCGATAAGCGGAATCGCCTGTCCGGGCGACCGCATGAATGGGTGGTTCGTACTCGACATCACCGGAACGATGTCGCGTTCGACCACCGGTCGCTTGAGAATCTGCCGTTTGACCATGCCGGCCGCATCGGACCCGAACTGGACACTCGCCTCTTCGGGCGGTGCCAACACGAGTTTGTCAGCCTTCTTGGCCTCTGCTTTGCGGATTGTCACCCGTTCGCCGATGCTCACGTCGGCGTTCTGCCGCGTGAACCCGTCGATACGGACGGTATCCGTGTTCCAGTCCTGCCGGTCTGCCCGCCACACCTTCGCGGCGGTCGTTTTCCCTCCCTCTATCTCGATGATGTCTCCCGGCGAGAGCTTGAGATGGAGCAAGGTGTCCGGATCAAGACGGGCGATACCGCGCCCCGAGTCGTTCGGGTACGCTTTCGCCACTTCGAGTTGGACTTCGTTCATGATTACCTCGCGGGGATGCTGATACCTGTGAGAGGCCATCGGATAAGTCCTTCCCCGGTCGGTCCGGGGTCGAGCCTTCTCGTAGTCACAGCCTACCTCGAACTATGGCGGGTGGCTACTAATCCCTACCGACTACGCAGGGTTTGATACGGCGATGGCTGTCGTTTTTATCCTCGGGCACGAGGGGTACAGGTATGCGACTGCTCACGTTCGACGGCCGGATGGGTGCCAGCGGTGACATGCTCCTCGGAGCACTCGTCGCCGCCGGTGCCGACCCGTCCGTTCTCGACCCCGTCGAAGACGCGCTCGACGTGACCTACCGAATCCACGAGGTGGACAAAAACGGTATTATGGCGACGAAAGTCGATGTCCTCCTCGCGGAGACCGACGGCGGCGGCCCGCACGGCGAGGGTCACGACGAGCACGACGAAGACGACGAACCGCGTCAGCACCGACTGCGAGGGAGTCTATCTGCTGGCCACGGGCACACGCACTCGCACCACCAGCACGACCATTCGCACCACGACCATTCGCACCACGACCATTCGCACCACGACCATTCGCACCACGACCATTCGCACCACGACCACACACACGCCGAGGGCCACGGTCCACACCGAACGTACCCAGAAGTGGTCGAACTCGTCGAATCGATGGACCTTCCGGCGGACGTCGTCGAAGACGCGACAGCTATCTTCCGCATTCTCGGCGAGGCCGAGGCCGAGGTTCACGGGACCGACCTCGACGAAACCCACTTCCACGAAGTCGGTGCGGACGACGCCATCGCCGATGTGGTCGGGGTGTGTCTGCTTCTCTCCGACCTCGATATCGACCGCGTCGTGACCGGCCCCGTCGCAGTCGGCGGCGGCGAAGCCGAGATGAGCCACGGCACGTACCCCGTCCCGGCCCCTGCGGTCCTCAACGTCACCAAACAGGCCGACTGGTCGATTCGCGGCGGCCCCGTCGAGGCCGAACTGCTCACCCCGACGGGTGCGGCCATCCTCGCGCACATCGCCGACGGCGTCGAAACGCTCCCGTCGGTGTCGGTCGAGGCATCCGGCTACGGGGCCGGTGGCTGGGACTTCCCGGACCACCCGCACGTCCTCCGTGCCATCGTCGGCGACGGCGGCTCTCGACTCGTCCGCGACGAAA
>NZ_JBZRPK010000280.1:0-2662 GCF_058382125.1 Haloferax sp. s1 | reverse complement strand
GCAACCTTGTTTCCAGTGTCTTTGTCGTACGCGACGATCTGTCCGCCTTCGTTTTTGAGTTCGATATCCGCCATTTAAGCCTCCGTGTCCACAAGTCCGAGTCCTGCGTTTGCTTCGATGACGAGCCGCCCGCCATCGTGCCATTCGATACTGTCGAACCACTCGACGCTCGTCGTGGTCTCCGTCTCGCCCGACGCAATGTCAAGAGCGCCGGTCGATGGGGGTGATGTCGAGGTCGCGGTCATCGCGGCCGTCGCCGTGTCCGACCCGCCGCTGGAGCCGCCGCCACCGCCGGAATGCTCGGGGTCGCTCTCCTCGGCCGTCGTGGTCGTCGTCGAGGTCGTGGTTGTCGTTGCTGTCGACGTCGTCGTGACTGTCCGCATCGCCGTCGGGGTTGGTGTCGGGGCTGGTGAGACGGTCGTCGTCGTCTCTGCCGGGGCGACGAGCGTTCCGTTCGCGGCCGTGGCCGTCGCGCCCGGCGTCTCTGTGTTATCCTGCGGTTCGTTGTACCCTGCGAGCCCGGCCGTCGCCCCAACGACGACCAGCAACTCCCTTCGCGTGAGACTTGCACCCATTGTGTTACTTTTTCATACATTACAATTGCCATAAATGTGGTCGTGATTATCACGCTGAAGTGTCTGGGAGCACGAGGGAGTCCACCGACAGTGCGCCTGTCCCATCGAGTGTGGTTTGACAGGTACGGTGTGCTGAATATAGAGGGCGTATGCAGCAACTGCTGCCCTCTCTTTCACCGGAGGTCGGTTAGATTGTCTGATAGAAAGAAACTGTGTACGCCTCAGATTGGACAGCACGTGTCTGAGTAAGTACGCTCGTGAGTTACAATCCGCCGATTGCAATTCCACCACCGTATAATATAATCAGCAGACCGGCGGCTCGGCCAAGCATTATGGACTCTTGACTCATCTCGACATCGGTTGCACTTTGTTTGGTCCCCATCGTTCTCGAGGCGCGCCTGATTTTGTCTACAAGAGGGTGATTCACAACGGCTAACGCACCCATCGCCGCGATTGCAAGCCCTATCCCGACCCGGAGAAGATCGGTCATAGAGGTACCCAACAGACAGTCGTATGAATATTTTGGCACTTAGCATATACTTCCACCCCTTCCGTGAGGAGTACCTACTCTCTATCCACCACTCGATACAACCAATGATGGCAACGTAGTGATAGCCGATACGCGCTCTGTATTCAGCACGGGGTTACTAAACCATCAACGACTGAGGATTTCAGCGGGGCCAGATAGCATAAGGAATGACCCCGGCTAGAACACGCCGAAACGCTGCGGTCCCGAATCAACGTAACCCGCCGCGAGAAAATTTGTGGATTTTGAATATAGCATAAGGCCGTCCACTAAGCCCTGCTGAAATGTCAACTGCTGTTGTGTGCTATCACTCGCGCGTTCCCGCGTTTCACCGTCATTTCCAGAAAACCACCATTTCCAGAAAACCACCTACGGCACAGGGTAGTTGCGCCCGCGGGTGTCCTTTCACAGGCCGATTCATCGCAAATCAGGCCGAAAAACGGGTGTCCTTCTCGAATCTAATCGGTTGAAAACTTATGCTAGAGGACCACTGTCTACGAATTACAATTTGCTTCGAAGAAGCAATCCTAGGCCGGGATTTGAACTCACTCGCAAATCGAAGATTTGCTCGCTGCTCAAATCGCCGGGGACGGCATTTCCCTCACCCCGTCGCAGCGCGACAAGACGCGCTGCTCGGGAGTTGGGTTCGGAAAAAGCCTAGGCCGGGATTTGAACCCGGGCTCTCGCCGTCGGGCGATTTGAGGCACACGGCCTCCCGCCCGCCGGACGAAGCGATACCACCTTGGGTGGTTTACGAGCGGCTACCCGCCGGGTGCAGGCTGGTAGGTGAACTATGAGCCTGAAACCAACCCCACCGCACGACGCGATGAACCGCTTTGTCAACGACAAGAAGCCCGGCGTCACCCACAAGACGCTCAAGAACTACCGGACGACTCTCCGCCAGTTCTGTGACTGGCTGAACGAACAGAACGTCACTGACCTTACCGACCTCGACAGCGAGTTGATTCAGCGGTACAAGGAATACCGGCTGTCCAAGGTCAAGGTCATCACCGCTCGGCAGGACATGATGACAATCAAGCAGTTCGTGGAGTTCTGTGAACACATCGCGGCTGTACCGCGTGGTATGGCCGACATGGTACGTATCCCAAGCGTGACCGAGGACGACGAGATATGCGACGACCTCTTGACCCGCGACGAAGCCACTTCCCTACTGGACTTCCTCGGGAAGTACGAGTACGCGAGTAACCGGCACATCACCCTGCTCGTCTTGTGGAAAACTGGTATGCGTCTAAGCGGGTTACGGGCACTCGACCTCGGAGACTTTGACGAAGGACGACCGGCACTTGAACTCCGCCACCGACCATCCACGGGAACGCCGCTGAAGAACAAGGAAAAGAGTGAGCGTGACGTGCTGATTACGCCCGAGACAGCCGAGGTTATCCGTGACTACGTAGAGATGAACCGAAAGGACGTCACCGACGAACACGGGCGGGAACCGCTCCTAACATCCAAGAGCGGGCGAGTAGTCGAGACGACGATTCAACGCTACGTCTACACTGCAACTCGGCCCTGCTACTACAACGGTGGGGAGTGTCCGTTT
>NZ_JBZRPK010000281.1:0-2663 GCF_058382125.1 Haloferax sp. s1 | reverse complement strand
GTCGATGGAGAAACGCAGCAGCCGGATCGGTACCATGTCGTCCAAACAATTCGACATCGAGAATCAGCTTCGTCTCGATGTCTATTGCAGCGTACAACCAAGACCATTCGCCATTGATTTTGACAGCGGTCTCGTCGACCGCAACCCGCTTCGGCTTCGCCTCAGGCGGGTTGTGACCGCTGTCTGCCAGTCGATGTACCCACTGCCAAAAAGCTTGATGAGAGCGTTCAACGCCGAGGTATCGAAGAATTTCTTTTGTCTCTCTAAGTGAACACCCGGTCGCGTGGAGCTGGACGGCGAACACCCTGACGGGCGTCCTCAGAACGCTTCGCGTTCTGATGGGCTGCACGAGAGCTCTGCTCTCGTGAACGTTCGAAAGACGCAAGCGTCTTTCGAGCCCACAAACTCGCATCGCGAGTTTGGGACGTCGCCGTCCGCTCACGCTCCCAGTTTCTTCATAATCCGTCGCAAAGCACTCGATGAGTAGGGCTGCGAGCATCTTCCCAAACTCACTCAACGACCTGCTCGTTCCTCAAACTGGCTTAACTAGACAGTGCCCCTTCTCTATAGCTATCGATTGCTATGACACTGTTACCTATCTAGTCGTTGCTCTAGCTTGATTGTGGCGCTGCTGATGGGGCGATCAATTTGGTATGAGATCACTGAAAAACTCAATTATAACCGATAAGAAGTGTTGGATACTAATCATGTATCCGTCGCGATTTAAAATCTCTCTTTTCGGTGGATGAGTGGGTAGATGTGACGGGTTGTTACCTCTTGAGGTAGATTATGCGTTAATCATCGGGACGAAAATGAAGGTGATGTATTGCCCATCCAATGACAAATCCAATCGTGCTGAAAATGAGACTGTACCACACAATTAGATCTAATAACCGCTCGACGAGAAATGTAATTGGGGTGGCAGCCTCAATTTTAATCAAATACTCTGCTGCCGTGGCGAGGTGAATTCCAATGCCAGCCATCCATGCAATCAGAAGTCCCTTGTACAGATAGCCTACCATACCTGCTAAGACGAGTGTGAACATCGCGGCAGCAACTGGTGGGGCTGGTCCAGCGATAGCAAACGCACTCCGGCCGAACAAGTTGGCCGCGTAGCCTATGAAAATAGCAAGCATTGCTGTGCCCGTCATGAGTACTCCTCGTTCCCACGCCTCTCTAGTGCCCACAAACAACAATATTGGTGACATATTTGTATACTGAAGAAACAAACAATTATAGTCTTTTTGCTGATGGGAAATTATTCTCTTAGCTGTAAGTTAGTTAGAAAGCAGTATCTTCACCAAATTTTATATTATTTTGTTCAGCCAAGTGGTATGCACCTGTACCCCCACTGTTTCCATATTGATAAACGTCCAGATTACAGATTGATCCGATTACGTTGTATCCGTATCCGGTAACGGAGACGATATAGGCGTCGCCATCGCTGGTGAAGTACGTTGGCGAACCAGAATCACCTCCCGCGAAATTACAATAAGTCTTGACACCCTCACCGGAGAAGTCAGTACACGTGTTCGTGTGCGAGACGGCCGTCGCTTGAATTTTTCCAGTTGTGTGCCCAGTGTTTCGACCCATTTTCTCGAGACACGGGTCCGCATAATTTGTGTCGCTAAGCCACATGTCAAGTGTTTCCTTAGTCACGTATCCATTTACCGTTGGGTTCGAGTGTCCGTCTTGAATGTGGGTCTGGAATGTTGCACTCGAGTTCGGTTTAACGAGCGCCCAGTCCTCTTTGATATTAATATCAGTGGCCTCACCGACATCAACTCCTGAGACTTTCGCTGTTTTTCCGATCATGTCGCTACGGGATGTCTCACAGTGATCACCAAACGGATGCGCCACCATAAGCATCCGTGGATCTCCATTAACAGTCACTCGACAACATGAACTTCCGTAACCAACTGACGATCCGAACATATACCCACCGGGGACGGTGTCCGTTGGATCATCATGCCCGCAATTGTCCGATGTCGTTTCGTCGCTGCATTGGTTTCCTCCCGCCTCATATTCCGGCATAGGACGTGTTTCAATCGGGATTCCGTCCTTTTCCGACGGGATACTTTGGATTCTGGGTTTATCCTCATCGTATAATGTGACGATTTTTAGGCTGCTCAAGCCACCAAATGTTTCCCCACCTGACTCTAGTTGAGTTTCGACCACGCTGGGGTTGTTTGCGAGTGACTCGCCCATCTGGGTCAGCACGTTCCGAGCATGAAGCCGATGTTCATCCCACGATTTCGGTACCTCAATCGTCTTAACAACTTTGTCCCCAGATATAAGCATAGGGTAAGTGACTGTTTCTTCTCCCCGAGCAGCTACTGGATATGAGGAGACTCCAAATGCGCTGATACCGAGTGTCTTGAGCACACTACGTCGACTAAATCCGTTGTTCTCTCCAGATTTCATGTCTGCTCAATCTCATGTGTCCTGGATAGGTAATATAAATTTCCATTTACAAAATCATAATGGTTAATTGGGCACTGTCTAGTTAGTGACCTCCTCAACTGGCGTTCGTCCATCGAGCGATTGATGCGGTCGTTGAAAGTTGTAGTATTGCGCAAATTGTATGAACCACTCGCGGACGCTTCCGTGACTGCCCACCCACGAATTATGGAAGCGGTCGACTCGCATTTTGAGAGTATGAA
>NZ_JBZRPK010000282.1:0-2664 GCF_058382125.1 Haloferax sp. s1 | reverse complement strand
CCTGTGCAGAGGTCTCCTCTATCTCCTGTAGGCCTTCGAGGTAAACCTCAGTCGCGTCGTCTAGGTATTCCAGGGACTGCTCCATGATTTCGTCCATGGCGTCTGCGTTCTCCTCGAAGCTTTCTTCCATGACATCCCAGGTCTGTTCGGTCATCTCGTCGATACTGTCGAACTGCTCGTCCATCGCGTCCTTCACGTCCGCGTACATCCGGTTGTCTCCCGGCACCGACGAGTCCATCATCTCGAAGTATGACTTGACCGCGGTCCGAGCGAAGTCAGTTCCCTTCCGGCTAACTGACTGTTGGGCCTTCATACCATCGACCATCATGCGCGTTACCTGCTTTTGGAACTCGATACCTTGGTGCATGCTCCGCTGACTCTGCTCGATGGAGCGACGCTGTAACTGGAAGAACTGCGTGAATGGGTTGGCTTGTTCACTCATTTGAATCACCACGTGATTGTTTGATTGGGACGACGAACGCCTGAACGAGGTCTCCTTCCTCGATGTCGAGGGCATCGCGCTCAGCGTCGGGGATGCTGATGCGCCCCCCACTCTGCACGCGCGTTTTGAAGACCGCGGTTTGGAGACTCATCGATCCGAGGTCGGGGAAGTCACCCATCGAACGGCTGTCTGAAACACCCGTACCCGCTGTCATCAGTTGTTCGAACAGACGGAGTTGTTGTTGGGTGAACTCTTCGCTGGCTTTCTGCATCTGTGATGCGAACAGCGCCGGCGGCCACCTCGCATCGTTTGAGTCGTTCGTCATCTCCTAACTCGGTGTTGTACCTGCAGTAACATATATGTTCCCTTCGACACCATTTAGTGGTATCAGATGGTATCGTATGGTGTAGAAGCCGGCAAAAATCCCCTGCCTGGCACTCAGTAGACGATTGTGAACACATACCGAAGTACATAAGTTGGGCGGGTGCAGAGCCGCAGTAACGACCTTATAAGATGACTCGTGAGAACACCGCCACGAACCGAAAGACACCCTCCTCATCGACGGGGATGCAACAACTGACTTCAGCATGGCTTCGCGCCTCTGGCCACCTCGCGAACAGCGTCCTTGAGGCGAATCGAGCGACACTCGCAGCCTTAGGTCTCAGTGATGGTGACCAGAGCGGCGAGGTCGAACTGGAGCCGAGCGTAGAGAGCGTTGCCTACGACGACTCGGACTGGACGGAGACGAGGACTGTCGACGCCTCTGAGAACATCAATCCAGGTGACACCGTCACCTTCTCGAAGACAATCTCCGACGAGGATGTCCGTGCGTTCGCGAAGGTGAGCGGCGACACGAATCGACTCCACCTTGACGAAACGTTCGCAGAAGGGACTCGATTCGGCGGTCGCATTGTCCACGGAACTCTTGTTTCGGGACTCATCAGCGCGGCCCTGGCTCGCCTTCCCGGCGTTACTGTCTATCTCTCTCAGGACATGCGGTTCCTGAATCCTGTGCAAATCGGCTCTCGGCTCACTGCCGAAGTCGAAGTCGTTGAGGCGCTGGCTGAGGACCGTTTCCGCCTGTCGACGACGGTTACGAACGCCGATGGTGAAGCCGTTATCGAGGGCGAGGCCGTCGTACTCGTCGACTCGGCACCGGACCATGTGGAGTAATTTCACGAACGGTCAGGTGCTATATTCTACAGGCGGGAACGGTCAGGTGCTATATTCTACAGGCGGAATAGACCGAGTACGTCGAGGTCTCGCAAACCGTTCTACAATTTGCTGGATGTGGGAACCTCTGATTTCCCTTAATGTGACCCGAAGTGATTCACACTGTATACAGTGCCAAGTACTAACTATTCACGCAAAAGATATAGTTATGTGATAACTACTTACAGGATATGTGAGCGTGCAAAGAGTTTTTGGGTAGTTCGTTGTACTAGCAATCCCAGTTACGTCGACTGGCAGCACCCGTCATGACCACGAGAACAGATGAACCGAACCACGTGAAGTTATTCCTCCGTGCCGACGCCGAAGTCGGTGTGGAACGCATGAAGGAAGCGGCAGTCGAGAAGCTAACAGAACTCGCTGACGCGGGATACATCGATGACTACGATGTCCGCGTATGGGGACGCGAACTACGGTCCAACGGACCTCTCGCGAACACAGAGTATGGGAGTGAACTGCTCGAGTACATCCACGAGTTCAGAGAGTGGGCGGCGGAGAACGATGTCTCGCTCCAGGCTACATTCGACGAGCGGACCATCGTGTCTTCGATTGCGGACGAGCACTACGACGTGGTTTCTCTCCCGACACTCTGTCTCGCGGTCTACGATGATGATGAGGAGTTAATGGGTGTTTACCCCTGCCATAACGGGGATCGGTCCTGTTCGGTCGTCGAGTACCTCGAAACGCTCGAGAACAGCCCGCGTGCGTATACACCGGGTGCCTAAGTCAGGACGCGTTAAGTAGTCTCCTACCTCGCACCCTCGTCCCCATGTTCAGTTTGCTCGGTTATAGTCGTGTTATAGTGACTGTCTAACCATGTTGTTTGGTAACATCTATTGGTGGAGAAATTTCTTTATAGAATGACGACAATCTAACAATTGTAGTGGGTGTACGAATTCCACGCGAGCCATACGTCGAGAGTACCTCGTAACGTTCGATTGTATAACGAGGGCGAAACGACACTCGTGTGCGATATAGTGACAACACTGAGC
>NZ_JBZRPK010000283.1:0-2679 GCF_058382125.1 Haloferax sp. s1 | reverse complement strand
CCTGGGGTGTGGCTCGCACTCGGTCTGAGAAAAGTCGAGGACCGGTGCAGACTTGATGCCGACGAGTCCCTCTGACCACTCTTCGGGTGGCGTCTCGTCGTACTCACGCTCTCTGTTTTCGTGGTAGCTCGGCGCGTTCCCACACTCAGGGCATTGGGTCGTGATGATCGGCGCCCAAATCCAGATCGCCGACTCGCCTTCCTGGACGTGTCGGTCGAACTCGTCTTGCCACGTCCGGTAGCCAGCGACCTTCGTCGCCTCAGGGCATTGGAGGGTGATGAGGAGTGTATTGCGGTGGGAGTAGTCGTGGAACTGGCTCTGGACGTCCAGCCACGCTTGGAACTGCTTGCTCGCCCGAGCGTCGTCGACGTCGGCAGCGAGGTCTGCAAGCCACTGTTCGATCGTGCGATGCATCTCATCGTGTCGCGTGTCGGTCTCGTCGAACGACACCGACGGGGAACTCGTTGTTGCCATTGGCTTCAGTTCTGATGCGTCTCTCCAGGACGCGCCGCACCCCTCTGGGGCGCACAAAAAACAGGCGAGACGACCTACTGGTCGGTGTCCTCGCATTCGAGGCTCCGAAGGTACTGTCGACACTCGCCGAACAGGCCGCTCGCAGTCGCTTCGCCGGTCGTGAGGTGGCGAACCCACTCAATCGCCCAGCAGTACACGGGATCGGACTCACCTGTGCCGTGGATGTACCACCAACGAGCGGCTTTGAGCACGACGAGCGGATTCGTCGGCGGTTGTTCGCTCAGAAGGTCCCACGTAATCGACTCAATTTCATCGGGAACGTCGGCTCGGGAGAGGTCGGTGCTATGCACGAGTTCGAGGTCGACTGGAATCTCGTCGATCGAGACGTCTGACTCTGTTTGTTGGTAACTCATGGGAATCACGTCACACGGACTGTGTCTTCAGCCCGCACCCATCTCGGGCGCAAAAAATCACGACGGCGCGCTAGTACCGACGGGACTCTCGACCGAGGCTATGCGAGATGCGATACCTCCTCGGGTTCGGAGTCGTCAGCGAACTCGTTGCGCTCGACTGGCGTCCAGTCTTCAGTCGTGGTTGGTGCCCACCAATCGACGTGGTAGTCACCCGGAGCACCGAGAATCTTAACTTGTGCTTCGTCGTCGGGAAGTGGCCGGCGAAGTTTCTCGTCGACGTGGAGATTCCACGTCGTCGTCGCGTCGAATGTGATGATGACCGCCTCATCGTAGCCACGCGACTCAGGCGCCTCACGGCACGTCACGCTGGTATTGCACTCTGTGCAGAACACTCCCTCAAACGGAATGTGCGTGAACGCTTCCGTGCCACACACCGGACACCACAAAAACTCGAACAGCGCCTCGTCGTGGCGGCACACACGCTCAAGACTCATCAGATGCTCACCACCTTAGCGAGCATCGTGGGCAAGTGGTGGGGAAAACGAGACAACTCAGCTGCCAGCGTTGGAATCGACATCTGTTACTGCGCCTCCGCCCCTTCGGGCGGCGCAAAAACAACGCCGTAGTGTAGACCTGCTGAACGCTCAATAGTGCTGAATGAGACACATCAGAGGGGTTGCGAGCTCGTGAATACAATCGTGGAAGTGGGAGGGTGAGAGTACGTTTCGTCTGTCTGCCACACTACGCTGGAAGGTACAAGAGGACGATAGAGAGAGTACATTTCGTCTGTCTTCCTCTAGTGACTGAGGAGTAGTGCTCCGATTTTAGCCCGGTTCGATACTCTATGAGAAGACAGACGAGACAAACGAAACAAGGTTTTATTACGTAAACACTCACACAACATGTTATGTCGGGCCCATTTAGTGACCTTGAGGACACCATTTTCTCCGATAAGAGTGTCCTCACCGAAGATTATCAACCAGAAGAAATTCTCGAACGAGACGAAGAGATCGAAGAATACCGATACGCCTTGCAGGATGTCCTATTCGGGAGGGCTCCCGAGAACATCATGCTCTACGGGAAAGCCGGCCTCGGAAAAACGGCTGTTACGACGTACATGATGAACGCTCTCAAAGCGGAAGCAGAGGAGCGCGAGAACAAGCAGACGACCTCTACATTCACGAGTTAAACTGCAACGGCAAGACGTTGTTCGTAGTCGTTAGGCAGCTTGTGAATAGTTTGCTCCCAGAAAACGCGAGTGAGTTTCCAAAGCGTGGTCTCGGGACTAGCGACGCGTTCGAAGAACTCTACCGGCAACTCGACCGAGTCGGTGGGACGCACTTCTTGGTGTTCGATGAGATTGATCACCTCGACGATGTGAACACACTCCTCTATGAGCTCCCACGGGCCTCATCCAACGGGCATATCACGAACTCTCAGGTTGGTGTTATCGGGATTAGCAACAACTACACGTTTAGACAGTCACTTTCGTCGAAGGTCAAAGACACGCTGATGGAAAACGAGATCTCGTTCAGCCCATACAATGCGGACGAACTGCAAACGATTCTCCGTGACCGCGCTGACCGAGCGTTCGTTGACGGCGCGTGTGATCGGTCGGCCATCGCCATGGCGTCTGCAATCTCTGCAAAGGATATGGGAAATGCGCGACAGGCGATTGACCTTCTCCGAGTCGGTGCAAAGGTCGCCGAAAAAAATGAAGACGAGAAAGTAGAAGACAACCACATCGAGAGCGCGAAAGAACTCGTTCAACGTGGGCGGTTGAGTAACCGAG
>NZ_JBZRPK010000284.1:0-2680 GCF_058382125.1 Haloferax sp. s1 | reverse complement strand
GGTATAGGGTGTGATAGTTCGGTCGGACGGCTGTACTGTTACGAATGAGAGTTAGGGGTGTACACGTACGACCGACATGATGTACCCGGCAGTTCAGCCCAATCTATAATAAATGTTCATGTTGAACTCATCCGGACTGTTTGATTCCCTCGTGTTCCGATGTTCGCCCCTGGGAACGCGGGTTACTCTCGCGAGTCGAACTCTTGGTAGATGACGTGGCCACACGACTTGCAGTGTGAGGCGTCGCGGTCGTGGTACGCCAACCCGAAGTTCTCGCAGACGACGTTTACCTTGTCCCTGTGACCCCACTCTTTGACGATTTTACTCGCCTGCCACGGGATGAGGATAATGCCCGCTAGAATCGCCGCGACTGTGACCCACCGCCCCGGTTGTGTGACAGGGACGATATCTCCGAATCCAACCGTCGAGAGTGTGACGACGGTGAAGTAGAACGCATCGCCGAACGTGTTGATGCCGGGGTTCAGTTCGTGCTCGAACGAGTAGAACATCCCCGCGGCGACGAAGAAGATGGTCAAGACCGTCAGTAGTAACTTCATCACACGGAGTGTGCCGACCGAAACAGTCCCGAAGAAGAACTCCTCGTCCCGCGTAAATCGGTAGAAGCGAAGCACACGAACCACGCGAATCGAACGGAGAAAACCGCTGTTCGCCGTGGCAGCCGGAACCGATAAGACCAACACCGCGAGCGTCGGCAAGATGGCCAAGAGGTCGACGAACGAGTAGAAATTGAATATTTCATCCAGACGGCTCCGGGCACCGTACACCCGAAGCAGATACTCCACGAGGAAGATAACCGAGATACCGGCTTCGATAACCCAGAACATCGACTGGAGTGACGCAGCGACTGAGTACGTCTCGGCGACGAACACTCCCACGAACACGAGATTAAGCACGAGCAGCGAGATGTCGATTGCCTTGCCGACAATCGTCTTGTGGTCGAGGAGGTAAAATCGAATGACGTCTCGGAGAGTCCCTCCGTGCGAGCCGGGCGCGTGGCTACCCATATTTCGGATTCACCCGTGAGCTACTTATACCGTGGCGGCGACCGTAGTCGTCTCAATAGTCGAAGTGGATTCCAGCAGCGCCGACTGACCGAAGAAATACCTGCTCTCTCCTCAGAGCGGATTGGAGCGGGTTGAGGAGTCGCTAGTAGCCCAGATACATCCGCGTAGACGACATCAGAGGACGATTACGCCGTCGGGGAGCAACTCCCGTTCGGTTCGCTTTGCTTCGTTCCCCTCGTCGACGAGCATCGGTTCAGTGGCTGGTTCCGAAAACCGGTTTGGGTCCGGTTCGACGCGCTGGAGCATCGACGAGAACACAGACCCCTTTTTCCCACCGGCAGTCACAATCCCGCCGTATTTACGCTCCTCAAAGGTCGATTCATCCGGACTCGGGAATTCTTCGCGGATTATCTGTGAGGTGGCTTTGATTTGCTTTGCCGCTTCCTTTTGCGAGTAGAGACTCTCGTTGTAGTACCGCTCGCCGTACTCGCCCTCGAGGTCTTCGGGCGAGTGCTCCGGAGACTCGTACAAAACGGACTCGGACGTGGTATATCCACTACTTGTGAATCGGATGTTAACAGTGAGACAATCGGGATACCGCAGAATGATGGGAAAGAACATCATATCGGTGACGCTGATGCGCTGTTGCATTCGCCACAACCCCTCGAAGAAGTACGCGGTTATCGCACCGACTCGGTCGTTGCGCTCGCCGCGACTGTACGCCATCGCGATTTCTTCGTAGTCGTCTCCCGCAATGTGGCGACAGCGTCGTCTGTACGTTTCAGCAGCCCGTTCTGTTTCCTTCTCGTAGGCCTCGACCAACGGAATATCGGGGTCAGCAAGCATCTCCGCTGTCTGCTCTCGAGCGTCCGCGACGTTCATCATATCCTCATGAACCATTCGCTCGGCGTCTTTATCTGGTAGCGGTATCCTGACCGCTTTTCGATACAACACCTTCGTATCTCCGTTGAATTTGACCCGCTGCTCACTCATCTAGGATTGGTTCAATGTGGTGGACAGAAATTAATTCATTGGTCGATTGACTGTTTTCTTGATGAACTGACAACTAATAGTGGGTGCTATTCGGAATCTAACAATTCATGGCAGATATATCTAAAAAACCACTGATATCCAGTATGGTCGTATGCTGACAACAACACTTCTCGGGATATGGAATAGCACAGAAGAGAGTAATTGTTTGTGGACTATTCTACTCGACTCACCCTTCTCTACCCTACTCGCTCACGGCTGACGCCGTTCGCTGAAGATAGGCGCTGTCGTGTATCAGTCGTCGGTGACCGTTGGTTGCTCCGGGGTGTCGGCGAGAGTGCCGTCGTCCGCTGTCTCGAACAGTGGACTCTGGTCACCCGGTGCGAACGTGTTGAGCACGAGCGCTGTCAGGGCGGTCACGATGACTGGTTGGCCGAAGAAGGTCTGAGCCGCTTGCGGAAGTCCATGCAACGCTTCGGGACGCGTGGCGATGCCTAGACCGAGACCGAGTGAGGCGGCGACGACGACCATGTTCCGGCGGTCGAGGTTCGTATGGAGGAAGATGAGGCGCACGCCGCTTGCGGCGATCATTCCGGCCATCAGGAGCACGGCCCCGCCGAAGACGGCACTCGGGATAGTGGTAACGGCGGCACCCACCTTCGGGC
>NZ_JBZRPK010000285.1:0-2686 GCF_058382125.1 Haloferax sp. s1 | reverse complement strand
CCCAAAACCCGAACGAGAGGAGCGCGATGGCAGCGTAGAGAAAAATCGAGACCGAGTCGAGAAATGGTACTGGCACGGGTTGAGTGTCTACCGAGTAGTCGTTACGCGAGCGCGTCTCTGACAGTGTCGACGAAGGCGCTCGGGAACTCGACGTGCGGGAGGAGCATCGTCTCGTCGAAGACGACGAGCGTGCAGTCGGCTTCGTCGGCGAGTTCACGGCCACGCTTCAGCGGCGTCACGTCGCTCTCACGACCCCACACGAGCGTCGTCGGTACGTCGAGGTTCGAAAGCGCCTCGCCGAGGTCCACGTCCGTATTGAGATAGCCGGAGATGAACGACGCCGGGGCGAAGCGTGCACCCCCCTGGTGGGATGTCTGCCACTCGTATTCTTGCCAGTCGTCGCCCGCCTTCGACGGGTCGTAGTAACCGTGGTCTGCGTTGAAGTAGCGAATCGACGGTCGAGAAGAGATGAGGTTGAATAACGTCTTGCCGACGACGGGTGCGCGGATGAGTTCGCGGAGCCACTCTTTCCGGTCGGGACCGCCGCGCTCAGTGGGGCAGATGAGGACGAACCGAGACACAGACACGTCGTCACGGGACGCAGCGGCAACGGTGTAGGCGGCGGTGAGAGACGAGGCGATAACGGCGGGGTCGTCGTACTCCGCGAGGAAGTCGCCGACGAAATCCTCGTAGAGGGCCGGCGAGTAGTACAACGCCGGGCGGTCCGAGAGACCGAAGCCGGGGAGGTCCGGCGCGACGACGTGGTAGTCCTCGGCGAGTTCGCCGAAGACCTTGCGGAACTCACCCGACGACCCCGCCGCGTTGATACCGTGGAGGAAAACGAGCGTCGGCGCGTCTTCGTCGCCGGCCTCGACGTATGAGACGTCCATTCCGCGCCAGCGGTACGTTTGGTGGTCCCCGGAAAGCGGCGGTTCGAGGGGACCCACACGTTTCGAGAGAGCGGCGTTGGTGGCGGCGGCAAGGCCGACGCCAGCCGCGGCCAGACCGATGGCTCGTCGGAACTTCATGTCATGTAGATGGCGCGCGGAGACCTTAATTCGCCCGCCCGTGTCGGGGTGGTGGAAAAGAAGTCGAGACGCAACCCGTCAGTCGTCTCGGTCTTCGAGACACTCCCGAATTGGTTCGAGCACGTCCTCGGCGACTTCGTAGGGGTCAGTTTCCTTGTCGACGACGGCGTCGGCGAAGTCGTCGATACCGCCCCGACGTTCGATTTCCGCTTCGAGAAGCCTGTTCACGTCGCTTCGGAGCAGTTGCCGAATCTCCTCGCTTGCGCGTTGACGCGCTTTTTCGGTCAACTCGCCCGACTCCGAGAGGTAGTCGTAGTGGTCATCGAGCGTCTCGACGAGCGTGTCGATTCCCTCGCCGGTCGTGGCAATTGTCTTGATGACCTTCGGAGTCCACACGGGGCGTGCGACCTCCGCTGCCGCATCCTCGTCGCCGTCGTGGCCAGCGGTGTCGTGGCCGTTGGTATCGTTGTGGCCATGGGCATTGTCGCCGTGGCCGTGGTCCCCACCGTGTCCGTGACCACCCGAGTCGCCGAACGCGCCAGCACCGTGGTGACCCGTGTCGAGATTCGCTCGCGGGTCGTCACGGAGGTGAATCATCTCCTCTAATTCGGCGACGGTGCGCGAGGCACCCTCCATATCGGCTTTGTTGACGACGAACACGTCGCCAATTTCGAGGATACCAGCCTTGAGCATCTGCACGTCGTCGCCGCTGCCGGGTTGGACGAGGACGACGACCGTGTCTGCGGTCTTCACCACGTCCACTTCGTTTTGGCCCGCGCCGACGGTTTCGATGATGATACGGTCTTTCCCGAAGGCGTCGAGCGCCTTCACGGCGTCTGCGGTCGCAGTCGAGAGGCCGCCGAGTTGCCCGCGAGCGCTCATCGACCGGAAGAACACGTCCATGTCGCCGACGTTCGAGGCCATACGAATACGGTCGCCGAGGACCGCCCCGCCGGTGTACGGCGAGGACGGGTCGACTGCGATGACGCCGACGGTCTCGCCCTGGTCGCGGTAGTATTTGGCGAGTTTGTCCACGAGCGTGGACTTCCCCGCACCGGGGCTCCCCGTGATGCCGACGACAGAGGCCTGGCCCGTGTGCGCGTGGATTTCCGAGACGAGGTCTCGGTAGCCGGATGTCTGTGACTCGATTTTCGTGATGACGCGTGCAAGCGCGCGATGCTCGCCGGCGAGGAGTCGCTCGACGAGGTCGGATTCGACCGCCCGATTCATCGTCACGCTCGTTCGGGCGCGTTTTCCTTCACGAAGTCGATGGTCTCCTGCATCGGCGTTCCGGGACCGAAGATGGCGTCGACGCCTTCTTCCAGGAGACCGGGGCGGTCCTCTTCAGGGATGATACCGCCGACGATGACCAGCGTGTCGTCGAGTGCGCCGTACTCTTCGAGTCCGTCCATCACCTTCGGGACGAGGGTGTTATGCGCGCCCGAGAGGATGGAAATCCCGAGCACGTCAACGTCCTCCTGGACCGTCGCCTGAATGATTTCGTCTGGGGCACGGTGGAGACCCGAGTAGATGACCTCGAATCCCGCATCGCGGAAGGCGCGAGAGATTACGTGTGCTCCACGGTCGTGGCCGTCGAGTCCCACCTTGGCGATGAGACACCGGATGGTTCGCTGTTCGGAGTCCGCGCTCATATAGAC
>NZ_JBZRPK010000286.1:0-2706 GCF_058382125.1 Haloferax sp. s1 | reverse complement strand
AGGTTCCCCAGACGACGATTACCATGAGCGCAACAACCTCGAGGACCGATCGCGCCGTGAGAATCGACTGTGGGACAAGTTCGCGGTAGTCGCGCGAGCCGACGTGATCCACGAATGTCGTTCCCTCGCGGGCGAGCGTCGTCACGCCCGCGACGAGGACCCCCTCGACGAATACCCCACTCTCAGCGGTCGCAAACCAGAGCACGACACCACTGATGAGCGAGAGACCTATGACCGTTCGACCGAGATCCAACACACGAGGGAACGAGCGTGGGTAGGTCGGCGGCAGTGCCGCGTGGAGCTGGAAACTCCCACGTTTCTCCCGGAGCGAGCGGAACGGTGACCGCCATCCCCACCGTGAGTCAGTGACCGCCCAGTCCTCTGGAGCGGCGCGCTGCCCCGCGAACGTCGCCTCCAGCGTCTGCCGGAGCGCTCCAACGGTAATCTCGGCCCAGTAGACGACTAGGAGGTGTGCGAGGCCCCAGTCAAACAGGAGAATTCCGACGAGCGGAAGGGCGTTGGCCACGGCTACGCCAGCCAACGTACGCCGCCACGTCTGCAGTCCGTTCGCCACAGTGTCGTGCAGATTTTCTACTGGCGAATTAACAATTTATGGAATACTCAAGGCTAAAACCCGCCCTTCAGGATGGGGAGGATGTCAACGGCAACTAAGTTAAGTCAGTCTGCTCCGGCTCGGATATCGAATTCGTGGTCGTATTCGGCTCACAGATTACGGGCGAGGCAACGACGGCGTCTGATCTTGACATCGCAGTCAAGTTTGCGGACAGCCTGTCTGCCCGTGACCGATTCGAGAAACAGTGTTTCCTGTCGGGTGATCTTCAGTGGGAGGATTCGCCGTTCGTTGACCTCTCGGATATTGAGACGCTCCCGCTGGATGTCGCACACGATGCAGTCACCGGTTCGTTCGTCTGCGGTGATGAGCAGGCATTCGAACAGTTCAAGGCGGAGATTGAAGCACGGTTCGTCGAACAGCGGGACAACCTTCGCCGGCAGCAGCGTGCGGTACTCAACCGCATTGCGGAGGCGGGACTCCGTGGTTGACGAGCGAGTCGTCTCAATCAAAAACGTTCAGTGTCAAGCCGAGTTCGTTTCTCATTCCCCCAGACAAGGAGTCGCAATTTCGAGAGTTCCTCCAACGTCACAACGTTTCGGTCCACGGCGAATCAGAATCAAATTCTACTCGCTG
The DNA here is from genome assembly GCF_058382125.1 of Haloferax sp. s1. NCBI lineage: Archaea > Methanobacteriati > Methanobacteriota > Halobacteria > Halobacteriales > Haloferacaceae > Haloferax > Haloferax sp. s1. Next base: position 1,499 of record NZ_JBZRPK010000286.1, on the reverse strand, counting down.
GGTGTGGGGTCGGTTCGTCGTTACTGCACTCTTTATCGGGGGTGATTCCACTCAGCGCGATGTTCATCTGGCCGATCCAATACTCGTGGGCCGTTTTGCTCGTTCTCACCGTGATATCTGTCTTCTTGGTGAGACAGGGCTTTTGAACACTCTCTAACTCGACACGCCCGTGCTCCCAATGAGCGACTGGTCACCTGTTTGCCTCGTCAATGCGGTCAAGGACGTGGTCGAATGAACCACCGTAGACAAGTCGACTTCCGAGCCACAAAGTCACTATCCAAGTGCCAAGGCTGAGAACAACTGTGACCGTGGACGATACTAATCCGTTTGTGACTTTCCAAACCATGTTCGCGGTGACGCTCCCGATGAGGAGGACAGCCGTGAACACTAAGTGGTGTAAGCGATCCCCCTCTTGCGGGCCTGCCCTACGCCTACCAGTAGGAAGCCAAGCAAGAGCCAGCCAGACATGAGCGCGAGCGGTGTGTACTCAGCCACCCGGCTCTGAATGTCCTTCGAGCACCACGTCTTGTTTTCCTCGGTAATAGAGCCAGAAGAAGACGAGTAGCGTCAGAGGGAAGAATATGATTGCGACGATTGCCAGTGGTGGAAAGAGGATGAAGAGGGCAAACGTCTTCCACGAAACGATTGTGTCGCGGGGCATAGTGGAACGTTGGTTGACAGAACGTTTAAATTTGAAGTGACCGACTTACTTCTCTCTATTCAGCACGTCCACTGAAACCTCCCCAGATGCTGTTAGAAAATCCGTGCAACATACAGAGGGTGTGTCGGTCACACTGGGACTAATCACTGCTGTTTTTCATCAGTTCTCATTTTACAGAAGATATTTACTATCCTCAGAAAGAGTCCATTTCGTGAAGTCCTCCAGAATCAGCCAAGCGATAGTTGCCGCTGGTGGAGCTTTCGTCGCTTTGGGGTATCTTTTACCTTGGGCAGTTGTTGACCCCAATCACGAAGGACCCGTTGCCGACATTAAATTTTGGCGTCAGAACGTGGCGTTTGAATTAGATTATCTTGAAGCAAATGTACTCACACTACTCCCGTTGCTGCTAACTGGTGTGTTATTCGCATGGAATCCGAAGTCACGTGTTTCACAGGTAGACGGTGTTCTTAGTGGTCTATTCTACATTTCACTGCCGTTCTACTAACGAATGAATATCGTCCGCTTACATCATGTCCCTACAGACATCATCTACAGCGTGCTGGTCGGAGGCGTCCTAATCCTAGTTGGCGTAGGGTTTGCTGTATTGACAGACTCAGTACACAAAGCACAGTGACCGACTTGCGCGCTGTATTCAGCACGGGTTCACCAAATGATCAGCGACTGAGGATTTCAGCAGAGCTGTTTAGTTCTATCCCGCCCCTCCAGAAATCTCCGCTAGATAGGAAAGAAGCTCAATGATCGCTAAGAAATGTATGACACGCTGACAATGACGAGACAAAACCCAATGAATCGGTATAGCTAGATGATTATATCATAG
>NZ_JBZRPK010000287.1:0-2708 GCF_058382125.1 Haloferax sp. s1 | reverse complement strand
CGTTCAAGCCCTTGCTCGTCGATGGTGAACAGACCGGCAGCATCGTCCGAAATCGGACGCGCCGTGAAGACCCCGAGTACGAGGGCCGCAGCTGGCACGCCGGGCACGGGTGGGAACAAGACTGGATTGACTGGGAAGCGCGTCGCTGAACGTCGTCGAGTGCGCTGGCTCGGTCAGACTTTTCCTTCGAGGTAGCCGTACTTGAACCCCTGAATCGTAACCGCGACAGTCCAGATGGCGAGCGCGATGACCATCGTGGAAAACAGCACAGCGACGTCTTCGAATCCGGTCATGACGAGATAGACGACGAGCGTGAGGGCGAGAAACCGGCCGAGTACGTCGTCTTCGTTGGGGAGGAGGAACGCGAGACGGGAATACCAACGATAGCACCGGCGGAGGAAAATAACTGCCCATCAACACATCCGGTACCTCGACACTCACGGCTCCTCACTGCTGAGAATGTCCTGTAACTGATTTACCCGTGCGTGTCATAGACATACATGGTGAATCAACCATGGAAATGAACGTTGGCGGATACGACCGTATCGTACGCGCCATCCTCGGACCGGTGCTCATCATCGTCGGTGCTGCGGCCCTCGCGGGAGTCGTACCGGCAATGACAGGCACGCTCGGACTCGTCGTCGCGGGTGCGGCGCTGCTCGTCGGTGCAGTGCTCGCGGCGACCGCCGTGACGCAAAAGTGTCCGATGAACAAGGCACTCGGCATCAACACCTGCAAGGTACAGGCTGAAACCGAGACCGCGGGCGAGACCCGCGCGTAGCGAGTAGTTCCGAATTTTAGAACGGTATTTGTCGACGTCGAGACGTGAGTTCGAACGTTAAGACTTGAGTCCGCTCCCCGTCAGCGGCACAACCACGTCGTCGTCCATGGTGAGGACGCCCGACAGTCGGAGTTCGCGGAGCGCCGCGGGTGCGACGGCGCACGTCGGTTCGGTGTAGAATCCGTGACGGTGGAGTCTGTCGAGTTCGTCTTCGACCGCATCGGCCGAGAGCGCGATTGCGTCGCCGCCCGTCTCGTCGAGCGCCTCGTGAATCTCCGTTTCGCGGACGGGGTTCCGAATCTGGATGCCGTCGGCCACGTCGTTCGTCTCGGTGGTCGTGTGGTGCCGAGCGTCGGCAATAGGGGAGTATCCTGCGGCCTGCGCGCCGTATAGTTCGGGAATCCGGTCAATCCAGCCGGCCTCGTAGAGGTCGCGGAAGCCGCGATACGCCCCGAGAAAGAGCGTCCCGTGGCCCAGTGGCGTGACGACAGCGTCGGGTGCTGTCCAGTCCCGCTGGGCGGCGATTTCGTAGGCGACAGTTGCCGTCCCCGCGAAGAATGCCGGGTTCCACGCGTGACTTGCATACCACGCATTGCCCTCTTCGACTGCCTCGACGCAGGCGTCGGTTACGTCCTGTCGAGTGCCTTCGATTCGAACCGGCTTCGCCCCGGCGCGTTCGATGGCACGGACTTTTGCGGGCTTGACCGACGCGGGAACGTAAATCTCCGCGTCGATACCGGCGCGGGCGGCGTAGGTGGCGATAGCGGCCCCCGCATTGCCCGAGGAATCTTCGACGATTCGCTCGACGCCGAGTTCCGACGCGACGGAGAGAGTCGTCGTCGCGCCGCGGTCCTTGAACGACCCGGTGGGGAAGACGTACTCCAGTTTGAACGAGGCTTCCCACTCCGAGGCGTCCACGAGCGGAGTCATCCCCTCGCCGAGAGTGGCCTGTGGAGTCGGCGGGAGAAAGTCGTCGAACGCCCAGAGACCGCGACGGTAGTCGAGGTCGGCGTCGTCGGGCGTCGGAGACGTAGGGGTCGGGGTAGAATCGAAGTCGAGCGGTGCGCCGCAGGAACACCGCCAGCGCCACTCATCGAAGGTCGAACCGCACGAATCACACGCGAGTCGAAGCCGGGACGGAAGATTGGAGGGGGCGGTCATAGTGTTCGGGATGGGAATTGAGAGGGGGCAGTCATGATGGACTTCAGTACGTATCGAGGTCGATACCGACAGAACAGACGTATTCGCCGGAGGCGACCTGCGGGAGTCGGCGAGCGCGCCAGAAGATACCGTCGTGGTCGGCGGTGACGCGGGCTTTGAGCGAGCCGAACACGTCAGTCACTTCGAAGACCACGTCCCCGGTCGAAACTCGCTCGCCGAGGTCGCGCTTGAACCGGACGAGACCGCCGACGGGCGACCCGTACTGGTCGAAGCCCCGGGCGCGGGTCTGGGCTTCGAGTTCGACGTCGCCGTCGACGAAGCCGTAGCCGCGGAGGACGTTGTGAACGCCTTGGACGCCCTTCTGGATGCTCTCTTCGTCCCAGCCGACGCACCCGCCGCGTTCGGGGTCGATGGTCGGAATCCCGGCGTCCGGGCCGGCGCGGGCGAGTTGGCCGTCCGGTCCCTTCTGGTCGAGCACGTAGCCGCACCCGAAGGTCTTAGCGAGACGAAGACACTTCGCGTGCATCCGGTGGTGGCGACCACAGCGGACGCGAACCTCGTTTATCATCTGGCTCGTAGACCCCTGGTGGAGGTCCAAGATGAGGTCCGCTCGCCGGGCGGCGTCGAACGTCGCGGCGGCGATTCGCTCCGAGGATGTCCCGCGTTCGTCGCCCGGGTACGCGCGGTTCATCTTCGTGTCGTCGATGGGGTTTCGGTGCTGTGCCACCTGGAAGGCGTGGTAGTTGACGATGCCGACGATGAGAAT
>NZ_JBZRPK010000288.1:0-2723 GCF_058382125.1 Haloferax sp. s1 | reverse complement strand
GTTCGAGTTCACGTCGCCGCCTGCCCACGACGGCGATGAGTGATTTCAACAGCAGGCCGCCGACGAAGAGAAAAATGAGGACGGATGGAACGAGAACGACGAGAATCCCCGGAAAATCTGTCGACAGGTACATACGGGGACGAGCGCCCGGCGTGTCAAAAATTTGTTGTCTGGCTACTCGTCGGTAAACCGACTCGGGTCCTGCGAAGCGAGCGCGACGTTCACGGCCGCGACGTTCTCCGGTACGTCGTGGACGCGAATGATGTCAGCGCCGCGGTCCGCAGCGATAGCCGTTCCCGCGATGGTTGCCGCGAGGTTGTCCCCGGTTTTCTCGCCGACGAGTGAGAACATCGACTTGTGAGAGTGGCCGATGAGAACGGGACACCCGAGCGCGCGGAACTCGTCGACGCGTCCGAGGAGTTCGAAGTTCTCGGCCTTCGATTTCCCGAATCCGAGACCGGGGTCGACGATGATGTTTCGACGCGGGATTCCCGCCTTTTCGGCGAGCAGGACGCGCTCTGTGAGTTCGTCGATTACGTCTTCGACCACGTCGTCGTAGTCGATGTCCTTGTCCGGAATCACCGGCGCGTCGATGCTGTGCATCACGATAACCGGGACGTCGCGCCCGGCCGCGAGGAACCGCATTTCGGGGTCTTCGAGGCCGGTCACGTCGTTGAGGATATCGGCCCCTGCGTCCAGTGCGGCCTCAGCAACCGCCGCTTTCCGGGTGTCCACGGAGACGAGTGCGTCGAGGTCCGAAAGTGCCTCGATGACGGGCGTAACTCGGCGAATCTCTTCGTCTACTGGGACTTCTTCGGCACCGGGACGGGTGCTCTCACCACCGACGTCGATAATGCCGACACCGGCTTCGACCATCGCTTCCGCCTGTTCGACGGCGTCTTCGATGTCGTAGAACTCGCCGCCGTCGTGGAAACTGTCCGGCGTGACGTTGAGGATGCCCATGACGGATGGACCGTCTTCCCACGGGTAGCCGTGAGTCTCGTCGGAGGGGTCGCGTCCGAGACTCGCTTCGATCTCGTCGGCGAGTTCCGGGAGCGCGTAGGGACGGTCTCGGAGATTTTCCGTCAAGCGGTCGAACTGGTCGAGCGTCCCCATCAACACCACGTCGACGAGTTCGCCGCCGGACTCGTGGCCGGAAACGGCGCAGTCGCCGCCGATAGAGAACAGTTCTTCTCTGAGGTGTCTGGCCTGTCGTCGCTGGACGCGCGTGTGAACCGTCTGATGAACCGCCTTCGCTGCTCGCTCGTCCCGACTCCCTTCGTCTGCCACGTTGGCCCGTTCGAGCGTCTCGCGAGCGTCATCGAGAGTACGGTGCGTCTTCGGAATTATCGCTCGTGTCCACGTCGTTCGCGCCTCGGCGACGACGTACAACGACCCGACGACGAGCACGCAGTCGTCCGGGTCGGCGCGTTTTCGTGCGCGCTCTAGCGCCGATGCAACCGCGTCGCCAGTCTCGACTTCCGGAACGCCGATTCGGTCGAACACCGATGCGAGAATCTCGGGGTCTTCGGCCCGCGAGATGTCCGCGTGACAGGTGACGACGGAGGCGACGTCGGGCAGCGCTTCGACCATCTCACCGTGGTCCTTGTCGTGCATCGCACCGTAGACGAGATGCAGGTCGTCGTACTCGAACTCGTCGAGGACGGTAGCGACCTGTGCGCAGGCGTCGGGGTTGTGTGCCCCGTCTAAGACGACCATCGGGTCGGTTCCCATGACTTCGAAGCGACCCGGCCAGTGCGCGTTTCGAAGGCCGCGGTGAATCTCGTCGTCGGAAATATCTGGCCGGACCTGTCGGGAGAGCGCGACTGCGATACCGGCGTTTCGAGCCTGATACGCACCTAAAAGCGGGATTCGAAGGTCGAGCGTCTCGTCGTCGGTTTCGACGGTGACGGCGGCCTCTTGGTGGTTCACGCGACCGCCGTACGCGGTTCGAACGTCGGTATCGGCGTCCGCGCCGCCGACCGTCAGTACGTCGCCGACCTCCTCGCGGATGACATCGAGTGCGTCGCCCGCAGCACCCGTCACGAGTGGGTTGTCTGCGGGCGCGACGGCAGCCTTCGTCCGGGCAATCTCTTCGATGGTATCGCCGAGGACCGCCGTGTGTTCGAGCGAGACGTTCGTGACGGCGCTGGCGACGGGGTCGACGGCGCTCGTCGCATCGAGTTCGCCACCCATCCCGACTTCGAGGACCGCCACGTCGACGTCGGCCTGGTCGAAGTACCAGATTGCGAGGGCGGTCACAGTTTCGAAGAACGTGAGCGGTTCGCCGTCGGCGGCACGCTCGACAAGATACGGTTTCGCTTCGGCCACGAACGCCGACAGCGCGGATTCGGGAATCTTCCGCCCGTCGACGCGGACGCGCTCGCGCACGTTGTCGAAGTGCGGCGAGGTGTACAACCCGACGCTCTGTCCCGCTTCGCGGAGCGTCGAGTCGAGCATCCGGGCGGTGCTTCCTTTTCCGTTTGACCCTGCGACCTGCACGAACGAGACTCCCTCGTGTGGGTCGCCGAGGTGAGAGAGCAACCGCTGAATCGACTCGGTCCCCGGCTTGACCTGGAATCGCCGGAGGTCGAAAAGGAAGTTCACCGCCTCGTGGTACTCCATACGCGAGAAAACCCGGACGGTGGGCTTAGGCCTAACGCTCCTCACTCATCGGGCGCGAACGGACTACTCGTCGATATGGACGACGAGGACCGGTCGGT
>NZ_JBZRPK010000289.1:0-2724 GCF_058382125.1 Haloferax sp. s1 | reverse complement strand
CGCGCTCGACGAGACCGGTACGAACCCGAACGCGACGCTCGTCGCGACGTACGCCTCCTGTTTCCTCCCCGCCTTCCGCGTCGGCGGTCAGAAGACCGGCTTCGACGGTCTCGGCAAGGTTCAGATCGACGCCGACGCCGACCTTAACGACGACGACGACCTCGAACGCATCAGCTTCGACATCTACGTCGAAGCCGACCTCGCAGACGACGAGTTCGCGGAGATTACGGAACTCGCCGAAGACATCTGCCACGTCCACGACGCGCTCCGCGAGGAGTTGCACGCTGACGTGACCGTCGTCGGCGACGCGTTCTAAGCACCGCTCACGTCGTTTCTTTTTCAGAAAATCACTGTACGACGCTCGTGAGCACCGCAGTCAGTAGTGGGCACGTAGTCAACAGTGCCCGCAGGCGACAGCGAACGTCGCAGTTGACAGCCCAGTGCGTCTCGACGGCTAGTCGTGACGCTTCTTATAACTTCGAAGGCTCATTGCTTGTCCCTCCACGATGATGACCTCTCCGTCCAGAGGGTCTGATTCGATGGTATCGTCGACCTGTTCGCGGAAGTATGGGCTGTTCGGCTCTTCCATACCTGTCCCTTTGTCTCCCCTGATAAAAATCTTTGTCAGACATTCTCACCCGAGATAATACGGGTTCGAGGCTCAGTCGTCCGCGGCGGCAGTCGCCGATTCGTGGCTGATTTCCGTTCCGAGCACGTCGAGGAACGCCGCCAGCCACTCGGGGTGGTCCGGCCACGCCTGCCCGGTGACGAGGTTGCCGTCGACGGTCACTTCTTCGACCCACGAACAGCCAGCGTGCTCGACTTCTGCGCGGACCGCCGGGTAGGCAGTCATCTCGTAGCCGTCGAGAACGTCCGCGGCGGCGAGAATCTGCGGACCGTGGCAGATTGCCGCGACGGGCTTGTTCTCGTCGAAGAAGTGCCGGACAGTGTCGAGTAACTCGTCGTAGCCGCGGAGATACTCCGGGGCGCGTCCGCCGGGGACGACGAGGGCGTCGTAGTCAGCAGGGTCTACCTCGTCGAACGTCGCGTTCAGCACGAAGTCGTGGCCGCGTGTCTCCAGATACGTCTGGTCGCCGCGGAAGTCGTGGATGGCGGTCTTACACCGGTCGCCGTCTTCCTTTTCGGGACAGACCGTGTGTACTTCGTGACCCACCATCTGGAGCGCCTGAAACGGTACCATCACCTCGTAGTCCTCGACGAAGTCGCCGGCGAGGAGCAGAATTTTCTTTGCGGACATGGGGTTCACCCACGGTGTAGTTGTCGCGTGAGAACGATAATGGTTGTGCAGGCGTCAGAAAACGGACGTTCAGTTCCGATATGTGTTGTTTTCGACGACGTATGTCGACTACGAGATGATGCGCTCGATGTCGCCGAGTCCGTCGAGGACGTAGTCGGGTTCGTACTCACTTTGTTCCAATGCCGCATCGTCAGTCACGCCGGTTCGAACCACCGCGGTCCCCATTCCTGCGGCGAGACCGAGCGCGATATCGGTATCGAGGCGGTCGCCGACGATGAGCACGTCTTCGGGCGGGAGTCCGAGTCGGTCGAGGACGTACTCGCGCGCGACCGACGAGGGCTTTCCGAGAATCGCATCCGGGTCGCGCTCGGCGACACCGGCGACGGCGTTGATGATTGCACCGGACCCGGGAATATCGCCGTCAGCAGCGGGGATGAGGATGTCCGGGTCGGTCCCGTAGAAGGTTGCTCCACCGCGCAGGGCGACCGAAGCGTCCCGGAGGTCGTCGTAGTGGAACTCGCGGTCGATGGCAACGACGACGACTTCGGGGTCGTCGTGTGCGCCGACGAGTTCGAGACCCGCGTCTCTGAGTTGGTCGTGTAATCCCGATTCGCCGATACAGAAAGTCCGCGCACCGGGATGGTTGTCGGCGAGATACGCCGTCGTCGTCGTCCCGGAGGTGACGATTTCGTCGGCGGTCGCATCGACACCGGCCCCCCGGAGTCGCGCTTCGTACAGTGGCGGGGCTTTCGTCGGATTGTTCGAGACGAACAGGCGGTCCAGTCCGGCGGCATCGATGGCTGCAAGCCCGTCGAGCGCGCCGGGAATCGCTTCGTCACCACGAACTACTGTTCCGTCCACGTCGAGGACGACACCTCGGAACTCCATCGTTCTCGGTAGGGAGTCGTTCCTGTTGAACGTTCGCCCGCGAGAACAACTGTGTTTATTCGCCCGCGAGAATTATTATGTTCATTCATACCATATACCACAGTATGGGTGGCTCTTCGAAACAACTGGTGCGGTGGCTCCGCGGTCCCGCGACCGGAAACAGTGCGATGGGTATCTACGGACTCGTGACGGCGATGGTCGCACTCTTTTTGACCTACTCGATTGTCGCCACGCTATCGGTCGTCGTCCCCCTGTTGTCGACGACGGTTATCATCTTCACAACCATCGTCGTGTGGGTCGTGACGTGGGCGATTCTCGATATCGTCGCGAGTCGAACCCTCCGAGAGCCGTCGTCGTAGCGTTCCTTCGAGGAGCGTCGTCGTAGCGGCCTTTCAGGAACCATCGTCGTCGCGGTTCATTTCTGCGGGAGCCAGCCACGGAGAGACGCTCCCCGAGCAAGTATCGGCGGAGTCGTCTGAGAACCAAAGAACGATATGCGCGTCCCTCTACTCGTCTACCGTGACGAATACGCAGCTGACACTCGTCCAGATCGACAACTACGGGCCGTGGACAGTCAC
>NZ_JBZRPK010000290.1:0-2727 GCF_058382125.1 Haloferax sp. s1 | reverse complement strand
AGCAGACACAGCGGCTGGCCAAACTGCTCATGTATGCAGAGGTGATTCGGACAACCGAACCCGGCCTGTGTGGAGACGACAAAATGTCGTTCAGTATGGGCTACCTCGTTGGATCAGCCAACACTCCGAACAAGCTCTCCAACTACGTCAAGAATCCAGAAAGTGATGATGAATATATTCGGATGTTCAATCGCTATCGGGATAGCGAAGACAAACGAAAGGAGGCGAAGGTCATCTCGTCCTGTCCGTTCTGTGATGCTGCCGTCTCGGTCGAAGTGACAGATAACTTCCGGCTGGCCCATTGCTGCACGAACGATCCCGATGCGTGTGAGTGGCAGCAGCGGTCGCTCGATACCGAGGGAGAATACCAAGTGTTCGCACGCAATGAATTGCCCATCCATGTCGTCGACAACGAACTCTACAGGTATGCGCCAACCTTCATCGTCGGAACTATCGATAAGATCGCGGCGGTGAACTACGAGCGGAAATCTGGGCATCTGTACGGTGGAAAAATGACCCACTGGTGTCCGGACCACGGATTCGCCAGTTTCGGTGAGTGTACAGAAAAGTACGCCTGTCATAGTGATAACGCGGGGACGAATGACCCGGATGAGACACTGATCTCGCTCGAAGACACTCCATTTGGGAACCCAACTGACATCTCGCCCACGATGCAGATTCAGGACGAGCTGCATCTACTCAAAGAGTCGCTTGGGACGTTCGATGGTCACTACGAGACATTTGTCGATGCGTACCAGCAGGAACAGGGGTTGCAGCGGACCAAGATTGTAGCTGCCACCGCAACCATCGAAGAATATGAAAAGCAGACCAAGCAACTGTATCTCCGGAAGGCCGAGAGATTCCCGACCGAAGGGCCGTTCCTCGGCGAGAACTTCTACGCCAAAACCGAGGATACTACCCGCCGCCAGTTCTGTGGCGTCCTGCCACACGGGAAGACCCACATCAACGCTGTCATCGATCTTCTCTATCATTACACGCGGGAAATCGAGACTCTCCGTGGGGAGATTCACGACGCTACTGAGCCACACGAACTCATCGAGGAGCTCGGCTTCGAGGAAACAACATCGAACGATGAGTTCCTCGACCTCCTGAAAAAGTATGAAACCAGCCTAGCCTACACCATCAGTAAGAAAGAGAAAAACCCGCTGGTCCGCTCGATTGATGGCCAGATGGCCGACTACTTGCGGGGCGACGGGCTTCGAACGCCACTCTCTGATGAGCTGACTGGTGACACCCTATTCGACGACGTCGAGGGTATCCTTGACAACCTCGAGAATCCACCGGACGACTTCCGTGAACGACTGAATATGATCACGGCCACGAACATGATCAGCCACGGCGTCGACGTTGACCGGTTTAACTACATGGTGTTCTTCGGCATGCCGCGTCAGACAGCTGAATACATCCAGTCGAGCTCCCGAGCGGGGCGCAAGCATCCCGGTCTCGTACTGCTCTGTTTCAATCCGAGTCGCGAGCGTGACCAGAGTCACTATCACATGTTTAACAAGTACCACGAGTTCCTCGACCGCCTCGTGGAGCCTGTCCCAGTGAATCGATGGAGCCAGAACAGTGTGAAAAAGACCATCGCCGGGATGTTCTTTGGCTGGCTCTACAACGAGTGGATGTACCAGACTGGAGAATACTTCTGGTTCTCGGATAAGGTTCGCCCCTTCGTCAGGGCGATCAAAAACAATGAGGTGCAGGAGAAAGACGACTACCGGGCAACCGGTTTAACCGGGAAAGACGATGTGCTTGAATTGCTGGAGCTTTCCTATGGTCGGCACCTCAGTGGCGAGATTCCGGATACGTTCCAGGAGATGCTGGAAAAGGAATTCGATCGTATGCTGGCCACTCTCGAGGGGGCCCGGACAGATTTCGCTGGAGAAGCACTTGCCAACGGCCCGATGCGAAGTCTCCGAGATATCGACGCCGAAATCAAACTAATCCCGGACGACTGGCACAACAACGCGCTGTTCGAGACACTGGAGGGACGATAACGATGTCCGAGAATGAAGATAATTACATGGGGCGTGGGAAAGCCCAGGTCCTGTTCAACCATCTGCCAGCAAGCACTTTCGACTACGATCGTGGGTTCGGAATCCATCGAGTCGTCCGGATTCAGGGAGAAGCTGCCGACGAACTTGACCGACAGTATATCGGCGAACAGGTGATTCGGCGTGTCAGTCAATGGAATCTGGAGTCAAATTCGCTTGGTACTACGGGATTCCCGGAGTTTCCAGACTCCTACAACCTCCTGAAGCCGACGAAGGTCAAAACAGAATTCTTCCCGCTATTACTCTCCTGTGAGGAGTGTGGGCGCGCCCATTTCTACCAGTCGCCTAACCAGCTCGCATTCAGGAATAAAGAGATGGTGTGTGATGAATCAGGTTGTGACGGTTACATCTCACAGGAGCAGTTCGTCGGGTTCCACGAATGTGGATCAGTCGAGTCACTCGCACCGTCACGCAAGACACAGCCGCACCGTAAACCGGGGCCGGGTTCGTGTGGTCAGACACGGGGGCGGCTTGAAACGCAAGGGAGCCAGCGGTTGCAGAACTTCCGCTGGGTCTGTATGAGCTGCGGGAACCGGGAGGAACGAAGCCAGCAATGCGGGAGCAATTGTGACCTTGACAGGAACTTCCTGTCGTTCAACGTTCCCGGGGGCAGCAACGTCTACCAGCCACACTATTTCAATCTGGTCAGCGG
>NZ_JBZRPK010000291.1:0-2732 GCF_058382125.1 Haloferax sp. s1 | reverse complement strand
GGGCCAGTGACCGGTTTCCAGTTCGTATCGGTCCCACGCTCGCTGGTCACAGAGTTGCCGAATCGCCTCCAAAACCCCATCGTCTATCCCGTTACGTAGACAGAGGATGTACGTGTGCGGGACAGCCGCTGTGTCCGGGTTCTCGGCAGCCACTGCCTGTTCGAACGTGTGCAACGGATGTGGGACTGCCTTTTCCCGCATCCACTGTGCGTCCTCGTCCGAGATGCCGACCCACCCCGGGTGGTCGTCCGGCATCGGCCAGCCGCCGTCGTTGTCCGCCGCGGCCGCTTCCATCGCTGCCAACTCCTCCGGTGGATAGAAGTCGGCTGCCGCCACGGGCTCGTCGTCCATCGGGACCAGCGCGTCGAGATAGACGACGTGTGCGAGTCGCTCGGGGACCTCCTCCGCCACACCCAGAACCACCAGTCCAGCGTAGCTGTGGCCGACCAGAACGACATCCTCGAGGTCCTCGTATTCGAGGACGTTTACGATGTCGCGAATGTGCGTCTGGAGATCGATACCCGGGCGAGCGAGATGTGTTCGCTCTCCGAGGCCTGTTAGCGTCGGGGTGTACACCTCGTGGCCCTCGTCAGTGAGCAACGGCGTGAGATGTTTCCAGCACCAACCGCCCAGCCACGCACCGGGAACCAGAACGAACGTTACCACAGTCTTTCCCTCGGTATCTCCGAGTCTTGGACCAGATCAGAACGGGTCTCGTGTTCGATCCCTATGTCCGGTGTTGAATTCAGGTTTGGGTCGTGATTGGTCGCCGCTATGCCGACGAACCGACCATCTTTGGACATTGTCATCCCCTTCCAGTTGAGCAGCTGACTTGAAGTAGGTGTGCCAAGTGCAGTGAAAGTAAAGTGCCTGTTTTTGAGCTCAGACGGGACTCCGCTAACCCTCCATTTGAGCACTCTCAAAAGTCTGCATCGTCGTGCATCGCTGTCCAGGAGAGGAAGAACGGATGAAAAGGCCCGGCCATCAATATCAGCTACCCACGATGTGAAAAAGCCACAGAACGTAAGAGATCCTATGTGCAACCGATTTTCTGACTCTCACTGGACAGCGGTTGCCAGTAGTACGGTTATCCTCTTCGTCGCGTCGGTTCTGCCATCACCGCTCAAGCGTCACCCAGGTTGGAAATGGATAGGACCGGACAAAGTCATGCATCTCGTCGGACACGCGGGCTATGCGGTGCTGATTGCGGATGCATTCCGCGCGGACCGCTGTACCGACCGGGGAGCCGCCGTCCTCGCGGTGTGCATCTCGACCACCCATAGCCTCGTGACCGGCCGAGCACAGAACTGGGTTCCCGGACGGGAGTTCGAATTCGCGGATGTCGTTGCGAGTCTGCTCGGTGCGCTCTTCGCTGTGTTTGGCTGGTACGTCGTGAGGGAGCGCCCGTTGCAATAGCCCCCTGAGACCTAGTCCACGGTTCGGAATAGTGCGAATATAGCGGTCTTGGACGTGGTGTCCTGCTACCCACTCCCGTCCGTGGACTCAAGCACAGTCGGGTCGTACTGAGACTCGTGTCCGACAGAACGAGTGGCACGAGCGGAGGGAAAGAGCGGTGGCACGGTGTAACAGCCTCTGCCCTGCTGTTGCTCGTCGGTTCTCTCATTCCACTGCCGCCCCGACATAACCCAGATTTCGGAGCGTACGGGCCCGATAAGCTCCTGCATCTACTCGGTCACGCCGGGTTTGCAGCCGCACTCGTAGCCGCATTCGACGATACCGAACCGCCGTTTCGTGGTGCCCTGACTGCTGTCGTCGTGTCGACCGCCTATGGAGTCGGAACCGAGCTGCTTCAGGAAGTGATTCCGGGGAGAGAATTCGAACGAGGGGACGTTATGGCAAGTCTCGTCGGGTCGATTATCGGCGCATTCGGTTGGCTACTACTTCGCACTCGGAAATCAGCTGCGTGACCAACTTCGGAGGTCGTCGGATGGGCAATCGATGTCCCTTACTACGCGTGTTCGTGAGCAGGGACCTCCCCAGAACGAGAGCCGTACATGAGGTACGCTTGAATCGCAAACACAACGGTAAACCCGGCGTTCAACCACGTGGTGTAGCCACGGGGTGCTGTCCCTCCGGCCTGACCCTGCGGCGGAATAAGCCCCAGACTACCCCAGAGGAAGTGGATAATAACACCGACGATAACCGCGGTGACGAATATCGAAACGAAGAGCACGCCCGCGAGTCGCAAGCCGTAGTATCGTCGGTAGGCATCGTCGATGGTCGGCACGATGAGGTCGGCAAAGATGAACGACATGACGCCTCCGAAGGCAATACCATTGTTCCAGAGAATGACCGCGAAGGGGACGTTCCCGACGGAACAGACGAACGTGATGATGCCGACAATCACGCCGATGACCGCGCTCGCAGCTACCCATCCGAGAGTACCCTCAGCCCCGATTCCAAACAGGGTCGTCCACCACGCTCGGGGGACGAACGCACCAATCAGGCCAGCGACGAGAAACCCCGCAGCAATGTCTTTCCAGAGCATCTGCCACTCTCCAATCGCGTTTCGTGAAGCCTCTTTCCAGCCGCCAATGGTCAGTAGTCGCTCCGTCCACGTGCGTTCCTCTTGGTTCTGATACCGACGTTTGCACGCTTCGGAACAGAAGTACTCCGTGCCACCATCTCGTTCGAGCGTGACGACATCCGTATCCGTGGGGTCGATTCCCATTCCACAGGTAGGGTCACGGACACCCTCCTGAGTCTGTAAG
>NZ_JBZRPK010000292.1:0-2734 GCF_058382125.1 Haloferax sp. s1 | reverse complement strand
CCGGTCAGTACGGGTCTAACCGTTCACCCCGGCCGAACCGCGCATCGTCCGCCCCCCGGTCGCCGTAGTCGTCGTGGTACTCCATCAACTGGAACAGCACCCCGGTCGGGTTCCCCGGCGAGACGAACGCTTCCGTCCAGCCGTCTTCGACCGAGTAGCCGACGACGCGCTCACCTGCGGCCTCGAGAGCCACAACCGCGGCGTAGACATCGACCACTTCCAGCGTGACGTGGTGAAGGCCGGGACCGTGGTCATCGAGGAACGCCGTGAGAAACGACTCACCTTCGACGGGCGCGATACATTCGAGCCGAGACGCATCACCGAGGACGTACGTGGCCCACTCGAACGACCCGTCTTCGACCGTCTCGCGATGGACGCGTTCGCACCCGAGCGCGAACAGCGTCCGTTCTGCGTCCGCGACGTCTTCGACGGCGATTCCGACGTGGTCCACTCGTACGGGTGGCATCCGCGCCGGTCCTCTCTCGGTTTCCATGGGTACTCACCTTCGCCATTCCTAACTATTAATAGCTGAGGTAGTAACTCACAGACATGAAGCTCGGGACCGGCCTGTTCACCTGTCAGCGACGTCCGGACGACGACCGACCGATGGCGGAACTGTACGACGAGATGCTTACGCTCGGGCGCGCAATCGACGAGTCGGGTCTCGACAGTGCGTGGGTGTCCGAACACCACTTCATGGAAGACGGCTACCTCTCGGGGACGATGCCGGCGCTCGGGGCACTCGCCGCGACGACGGACCACATCGAACTCGGGACGTGTATCGCCCTCGCGCCGCTCTACGACCCGATTCGCCTCGCCGAAGACACCGCGACGGTGGACCTGCTTTCCAACGGACGAACGACGCTCGGACTCTCTATCGGCTCGAACCCGCGCGAGTTCGACGCATTCGGCGTTCCGCGAGACGAACGAGTCGACCGCCTCGCCGACACTGCCGAACTCCTCCGTGGGGCGTGGTCCGACGGCCCCATCGAGCACGAATCCCCGTTCTACGAGGGTGCAACCGGTGCCAACGTGACGCCGAAACCGGCCCGCGACGTACCGCTCATGTTCGGCGGAGCGGCCAAACCCGCGGTCCGGCGCGCGGCCCGAACGGCGGATGCGTGGTGTGCGCCGTCGTCGCTTTCGATAGGCGGCCTCAAGAAGCGCGTCGACGACATCCGAAACGTTCGTGAATCCGAGGATATCGACGGCGATTTCACCGTCTACGTGCTCCAACACGGCTTCGTCGGCGACTCCAAGGAAGACGCGTGGAACGCGATGAAAGACGGCTATCTCTACCTCCAGCGGCGGTATGCCGAGATATTCTCGGGCGAGGAAGTCTCCGAACTATCCGCGGAGCGACAAGACGAACTGAAAGAACAGGCGATATTCGGAACCCCGGACGACGTTGTTGAGGAACTGAACCGCTATCGCGACGCCCTCGGCGACGATATCCACTTCATCTTCCGGACGTACCACCCCGGAATCGGAACCGACCGAATGGTCGAGTGTATCCAGCGACTCGGCGAGGAAGTCGCCCCCCGAGTCTGAGCACACGCCGGTTTTCGTATTCAGTGAACTGCGACGATAGTCCGGTGTATTGACGAGAAATTACTGTCTTCGCGGCAACGCAAATCTTTAAACGTGATGATTTTCATGTTACGTGTGAACATACACAATATGAGAGACGATTATTCCTCGGATAGCGGCGGTGAGCCGCGTCCATCACGGCGACGGTTCGTACAGGCGGCAGGGTTGGCGGGCGTTACCGGACTAACCGGTGTCGCAGGGTGTCTTGGAGGAGGTGGCGGTGGCGGAACAAACGCTATCACCTACGGCGTCATCAGCCCGATGACCGGACCGTACGGCGGTCTCGCGGTTGGACAGCGAAACGGCGCGAAACTCGCAATCAAGCACGTCAACGAGAACTCCGACATTGACGTGGAAATCGACGGCGTCTACGAGGACACTGAAGCCGACCCGTCGACAGGCCGACGGAAGGCGCAATCGGTCGTCGAACAGGACGGCGCATCGTATCTCATGGGCGCGATTTCGTCGAGCGTCGCGCTCGCGCTCAACGAGTTCGCCAAGGACCAAGGGGTCATCTACAACCCCGGCGGGGCGGCAGTTCCCATCACCGGGTCGAACTGCAACGAGTGGGTCTTCCGCGCGGAGACGAACACCGCACAGATGGCCGAAGCGGTGTCCGACTACACCGCGGAAAACCTTGGAACCAAAGTCTGGTTCCACATCGCCGACTACGCCTACGGCGAATCGGTGATGGAGCGCGTGGAAAAACGAATGAAAAGCGGCCACGACGTCGAAGTCGTCGGCCGCAGTCGCTCGCAACTCGGCTCGACCAACTTCAACTCCTACATCAGCCAGATTGCCAACTCGGACGCGGAGGTTGCCGTCCTCGGAATGACCGGCGGCGACCTCATCAACTTCGTCAAGCAGGCTGCGAGTCAGGGACTCAAGGAGAACGTCAACCTCATGTCGCCGACGATGACCTTCTCGGTCGTCCGCGGCGCGCTCGGCGAAGCGGCCTACGGAACCTACGGCGGCGTTCGCTACCTCCCGACGCTGGAGACCGGTGACAATCAGTCGTTCGTCGACGCGTACCAAAGCGAGTACGACTCGACGTCGACAGCTTTCGCACCCGACGAGCATCAGTGCGCACGCATGTCTGGCAGGGACCTCGCCGGACCGGGGAGGAGGGACCCCGCTAGATGGG
>NZ_JBZRPK010000293.1:0-2737 GCF_058382125.1 Haloferax sp. s1 | reverse complement strand
CGTCCGAAAAGGGTGCGCGATTCATCCGATTCTGTGACTCGTTTAATATCCCCACCCTGTCGTTCGTGGACGTACCCGGCTTCCTCCCCGGCACCGACCAGGAGCACAACGGCATCATCCGCCACGGCGCGAAACTCCTGTACGCCTACTCCGAGGCGACGGTCCCGCTCATGACAGTTATCACCCGCAAGGCCTACGGCGGTGCCTACGACGTCATGGCCTCGAAACACCTCGGCGCGGACGTGAACTACGCGTGGCCGACCGCCGAAATCGCCGTCATGGGGCCACAGGGCGCGGTCAACATCCTCTACCGCGACGAACTCGAAGCGGCCGACGACCCTGACGCCCGCCGCGACGAACTCATCGAAGAGTACCGCGAGGAGTTCGCTAACCCGTACACGGCGGCCGACCGCGGCTTCGTCGACGACGTTATCGAACCCGGCGATACCCGGAACCGACTCATTGCGGACCTCCGGATGCTGCAGTCGAAGCGCAAGTCGCAACCCGACAAGAAGCACGGGAATATCCCGCTATGACGGAGGACCTGCTCTCGGGGCTGTCGATCCCCGACGACGCGGACTCGGAGGAGGCAGCGGCCATCGCTGCTGCAGTCGGCGCACATCTCCACGACCAGACGGCCGCCGCGGTCGCCGCCGCAGCAGACGAAGAAGAGACGTGGGACGAAAAGCGCTGGCAGTACGCCGGTCGCCTCGACTCGGTTACGGGATGCGCCCGTCGCGTCCCGTCGGGCGCACCAACGAACGCGTGGGCCGCTTCGGGACGTACTGACCGGTTCTGACTTCGGGACGTACTGACCGGTTCTGACTGGTAAGCGGTACGTCGCGGCGCAGACCGGGGATGCGTTCCCTCTTTACTTCGTTCTTACTCCGCGAACGCCGGGTTGTCGATAACGACGCCATCGACGCCCCAGTCGCGCAGTTTCTCGACTGTTCCGCGGTCGGGGACTGTCCACGTGTTGACCTCGAACCCTGCGTCGTGTGCGTCTTCGATTCGAGCCTCCGAGAGCAGTTCGTAGTACGGGTGGATAGCCGTGCAGTCGAGTTCCGCGGCGATATCGAGCGATTCGTTCCAGTCGTCGGCGAAAAGGAATGCAACAGGGAGGTCGGTCGCTTCGCGCACTTCTCGGAGTGCGTCCGCGTCGAACGACGAGACCAGCACCTCGTTCGGGGCGTCGGCGACGATAGCCCCGAGGTCCGACGCGAGACCGTCCTCTTTCAGTTCGACGTTGACGGCGATGTCGTCGGGTAGTACCTCGAACGCTTCGGCGAGCGTCGGAATCGGCTCGTCGGAACTGCCGATGGTGACTTCACGGAGGTCCGAGAGGGGCGTTTCTGCGACCGAACCATCAACGTCGGTCAGGCGGTCGAGCGTCTCGTCGTGGAAGACGACGAGTTCGCCGCTCGCGCAGCGTCGAACGTCGAGTTCGACCCAGTCGAGTCGTTCGGCGGCGGCGGTGAAGGCGGCGAGCGTGTTCTCGGGGGCGAGAGCGGGACAACCACGGTGGCCGATGGCGCGCATGGGTGAGCATCGCGAGACGAGCGACTAAACGTTATCTCACGCGACAGGTCAGCAAAGCGGCCGGCGCATCCGCTCCCGAACGGGGCGAGAAGAGGAATTGCAGAGAGAATCGTCTGCTACGAAATTACGCGGTCTGTCCGCCCTTCTTGCGGGTGATGTACCCGGCGATGCGGTTGCGGACGCCCTTCGACTCGACGGTGGTCAGTTGCTCGACGCTGTCCTTGTTCGTCTCGAAATCCGTGTTGAACGCCTGCGGGTAACGCTCCAGCAGGATGTTACCAAGCTGCTTGACGTACTTGGGCTTGATTGCCATGTCGGAGATTTCCCCGGACGAACACTAAAACGATTCGTTCCGTCGCTCCGCCGCCCGCTCGCGCCACCCGGTCAACTCATCGATTCGTGCGAACGCTTCGCGCTCCGCCGGTCCGCCGCACTTGTCGACCGTTTCCGCGAAGTACGCGAGTCGGGAGAGCAACTCGTCGGTGTCGAAGGCGGGCACGTCGAGGCGGGAGGCGGCGACTGTCGCGTCGATGACAGCTCCGAACCCGCGGTTGATGGTACACGGGCGGGTTCGCTCGATGTCGGCGTCGACGGGGTGCAGTTCCCATGTTTCCCACTGCGTCCCGCCGTCCTCGCCCGAGTCGACCATCGTCGCCTCGACTTCGGCCCACGCGTCGGCCGAGTCGAGGACGGGCGACTCTCGCTCGTAGATGGTCATCGCAGCCTCGACGAAGTCCCGCGGGTCGGACACGAATTGAACGACGCCGCCGCCCTGTCGGTGGAAGTTTCGGCGGGTTCGGGTGTTTCCCCACGTCGTTGCGGTGACGCTGTCCGGTACGCTGCCCGCCGACGATTCGGGCGCGTGAAGCCCGAGTGCCGCGAAGTTCCACAGGTCGTTCGGGCCGAGCGTGGCGACGACCGACTCGGTGACGCCGCGAAGTTCGACGGGCCACTCGGTGGGTTCTTCGGTCCCGGACTGAGGCTCGTCGGTCACAGCGGGACCCCCCGCTCCAGCGCGACGAACGTCGCCGCACAGGCGATATCGGCGGTCGTCCCCGGGTTGATTCCCTCGGTGACGAACGTCTCAGCCAGCTCCTCGGCCTCGTCGAGATTCGAGACGGCAGCGGCGCGGTCCATCACGTCGCGGGCGACCGACTCGCCGTGATTCGTTACGACGAGCGTGGCCGGTTCCTCGGCG
>NZ_JBZRPK010000294.1:0-2741 GCF_058382125.1 Haloferax sp. s1 | reverse complement strand
CATATCGGCTCTCCGTCCTATTTTCGGACGAGAATCCCACGGAATCGGTCGTCCGCTGTCCCGCTCTCTTCGGTTTCGATATCGAATCCGAGTGACTCGTAGAACGGTCGGACGCGAGCATCAAAGTCGGCAACGAGTCGCCCCCGTCGGTCGAGGGCATGGGCGACGAGTTTGGTTCCGACTCCCCATCCACGGCGACTCGGTGAGACGGCCACGGCGTCCACGTAGTCACCGTCGAGAACGAGTGCGCCGACGATTCGACCGCCTGCCTCGCCGTCTCGGTCCCGGCCGGTTTCGGCGACGAGGCAGTCGCCCGTGCTCAGCCGCGTTCGGACCTCGCTCGCATCCATGTCGAGGAGTCCAGCGTCGAGAACACGCATCACGGCGACCAATTCGTCTGGCGTCCCCTCGCGGATGGCGATATCGCTCATTATCGGCGCTGGGTTGCGCGGGGAGAAAGGTCCGGCGGAGGGGGGAGAGAGCGGTCCGGCGCGAACGACGTCGTTATGCCGCCAGTCGGTCGATTCGATTTAACAGGTCGTCTATCTCGGGTCTGTCAGCCGGATTCGACCCGCGGTGGGTGTAGGCGACCTCAGGGTCATCACCTCGGAGGTCGACGAGGACGGCCTCCGGCATCCGACCGACCAAGTCGTGCAGTTTTCCGAGCGCCCCGAAGCGCGTCGGCTGGTCGAACTCGTCACCCACGTCGGCACCGGGGTCAGCGAGCAACGGGAACGGGAGGTCGTAGCTTTGCTGCCATTTCTCGGCGCGTTCCGGTGGCTCAGGCAGGACCGAGACGACTTCCGCGTCTCGCGCTTCGAACTCGTCGTATCGGCGCTTTACCGACTGTACTTGTCTGCGGCACATCTTACAGTAGTAATCTCGCTGGAGGAGTAACACGAGGAAATCGGCCTCCACGTCGGCTAATGAGACTGTCTCAGAACCGGCCGCAACGTTAGGCAATTCGAAGTTGAGAGACTGAGCCTTGTCGGACATCACCGGGTATTCGTGCATGCCCGGGATAACCATCTCCCGGGCGTGCATTTCACACGCCAAACACCAAAACCGAGGTACGAAGACCGAACGCGGAATTATCCGCCCTTGATGAGGCGGAGCACCTTCACGTGGTCCTCCTCGACTGGTTGGTCCTCGGGAACGGGGCGGCCGTCGACGAGGACGGACACTTCGTGGGGGCTGAGGTCGACTGCCTTCACGAGGTCCGCGTAGGTACCATCGTCACCGACGGTGACCTCGTGGGCCTCCTCGCCGACGACTTCGACGGTCACGTCCATGCTCGGGCGTGCGTGGCCAGCGGGTTTCAGTCCGTCGGCTTTGTCGTCGCTGCGCAGTTTAACTCCGAGGTGCCGGGTCGTCGCCACCGTCTCGGACGCTTTATGTGCGGGGCGGCCCGTGGGATGGATATGAGCGAGGCCGCGGAGTCGGGCGACGCCCCGGCGGGTCGCGAAATCTGGATCGAGAAGTACCGACCGCAGACCCTCGACGACATCTACGGACAGGAGGAAATCGTCGAACGACTGCGCAGTTACATCGAGCGCGACGACCTGCCGCACCTGCTCTTTGCGGGACCGGCGGGCGTCGGGAAGACCACATCCGCGACTGCCATCGCCCGCACCCTCTACGGCGACGACTGGCGCGGCAACTTCCTCGAACTCAACGCCTCTGACGAGCGCGGTATCGACGTGGTCCGCGACCGCATCAAGAACTTCGCGCGCTCGTCGTTCAACCCCGAGCGCGGTTACACCATCATCTTCCTCGACGAGGCCGACTCGCTGACGAACGACGCGCAGTCGGCGCTCCGGCGGACGATGGAGGAGTTCTCTGACAAGACGCGCTTTATCCTCTCGTGTAACTACTCCTCGAAGATTATCGACCCGATTCAGTCCCGCTGTGCGGTCTTCCGCTTTTCCCCGCTCGGCGACGACGCTATCGCGGAACAGACCCGCGACATCGCCGAGGCCGAGGGTATCGAACTCACCGAAGGCGGTCTCGACGCGCTCGTCTACGCCGCCGGCGGCGACATGCGCCGCGCCATCAACTCCCTGCAGGCCGCGGCGACGACCGGCGAGGTCGTCGACGAGGAAGCAGTCTACCTGATTACGTCGACCGCGCGCCCCGAAGACATCGAGAAGATGGTTCGCGCCGCTATCGACGGCGAGTTCACCGCCGCGCGCAAGCAGTTGGAGACGCTCATCGTCGACACCGGCATGGCTGGCGGCGACATCATCGACCAACTACACCGGTCGGTCTGGGACTTCGACCTCGACGAGCGCGACGCCGTCCACCTCATGGAACGTATCGGCGAGGCCGACTACCGCATCTCCGAGGGCGCAAACGAACAGGTCCAACTCGAAGCGCTCCTCGCGTCGCTCGCGCTCTCGCAGAACTAAGCTGTACTCTGGCTGCTTTCCAGCCGCTTTCTGTATTCTGGCCGCTTTCTGTCTCCGTCTGTGTTTTCGCTTACTCTACTACCACTACGACCGGAACTCGAATCGAGCGCCGCCCAACGGACCCGAGGTCACACTGACCGACCAGCCGTGTGCCTCTGCGATAGACTCCACGATTGCAAGCCCGTAGCCGATGCCGTTTTCACCGGTCGTCTCGCCGGGCTTGAATACCTTGTCTCGGCGGTCAGGTTCGATACCGGGACCGTCGTCTTCGACGTAGAACCCGTCGTCGAGACTGCCGATATCCTGTCTCTTATACACATCTCCGAGCCTACC
>NZ_JBZRPK010000295.1:0-2757 GCF_058382125.1 Haloferax sp. s1 | reverse complement strand
CCCCTCGAACACTTTGACCGCCTCCGCGGTCGTCGTATCCGAGACGGTGATAACCTCGTTCGAGGAAATCTGGTCGTAGATGAGCGCCGCCGCGCGGGTGCTTTCGGCGTCCGCGCCGCCGACGACCTTCGGATACGCACCGCGGATATCTTCGAGAGCGCGGCCGGAAGAGGTTCGTTCGGGGCAGAACGCGAGACCGAACTCGCCGAGGGAGAGTCCGCTCTGTTCTTCGAGTCGCGGGAGGAGGACATCACGGCACGAGCGGGGCGGCAGCGTCGATTCGAAGATGACGAGGTCGCCTTCGTCGAGACCCATCCCGATATCGTTTGTCACCGCTTCGATGACCGAGAGGTCTGGGCGGTCGTCCTCGTCGACCAGCGTCGGGACGATGACGACGTGAATACTCACCTCATCGGCGACTTCGCGGGGTTCGGGACTCGCTTGGAGTGCATCGTCTGCGACAAGTTCCGAAACGAGGTCGTCGAGACCCGGTTCGCCGACGATGTGGCTTCGCCCCGCGTTGATTTCGTTGACGACGTTGGTGTCGATGTCCGCGCCGGTCACGTTCTCGGTGGTCTCGGCGTAGACCGCAGCAAGGGGGAGACCCATCTTTCCGAGTCCGTAAACGCCGACCGAGATGTGGCCGGAAGTCAGTGCAGCTACCTGCTCGTCTTCGGGTCGTTCGGACCCATAGAGGTTCGTAACGGTTGCTTGTGAGCTCATATCGAATTTTTTTCTTGGAGTTCCGCTGGAAGCGGATGGTGTTTGGTCGGCGTTCCAACTGCGAGCGTCTCCGGTGGAACGTCCTTAGTCACGACGGCACCAGCGGCGACGAAGGCGTTCTTGCCGACAGTCACATCTGGGAGGATAGTCGCGTTACCGCCGACAGAAGCGCCGTCTTCGAGCGTGGGGCCAGCCATTTCGACGTCCTGTCGAACCGGGTACGGGTCGTTCGTGAGGACCGCACCGGGCCCGACAAAGACGTTGTTTCCGATGGTGGTGTTGGTGGGGACGTAGACCCGACTCTGGAGGCTCACGTTGGAGCCAATGACAGATGTTCCGTCGATGACGGTCTTGGTACCGACGACGACGTCGTCGCCGATTTGGGTGTTCTCTCGGACGAGGGCGTCGTGGCCGGTGATAAAGTCATCACCGATGTCCACGTCGCTGTAGATGATGGTTCCCGAGCGGATTCGGGCCTCGTCGCCGATGACGGTCTGCTTCGGGTCGTCACCGACGGGATAGCCGATGGTAACGTCGTCGTCGATTGTACACCCGGTTCCGGTGACGTACTCGTTCATGCCGACGTCGAGTCAGCGGTCGTCTCGTATTCGTCCGGGAGCGACGACCCACCGCCGACAGAGCGGTAGGTGGAGACGAGTACGAACAGTGCAACGAGTGCCGTAACGAGTTTCGTTTTAGTGCGCATGTGTTGGTCGGGGCGGACCGTCGCGGCCCGCGGTTCGAGAAAGAGGTCACAGGAGACGGCCATTATTATCGGGACGGTAAGAGAGTGAGCGAAGAAGAGCGTGTTACGTTATCGCGTACGAATCGGAGGGGTTGGCAAGTCGATAGTGTTCGGGTCGGTGCGGTTGGGTGGTCGATAGTGTGCAAGTTGGAGAGATTGGGTGGCCGGTAGTGGACAGATCAGTGAGAGTGAGTCGATAGCATTCGAACCGGCGACTCAGCTTGCGAGAATGGTTGGTTTATCCGATAATCAGCCCCTCACGAGGGTCAGACTGCCATCTACAAGCAGACCTTACCAGGCCGATAATCCGATTTTACGGCTCTTCTCGAAATGAACGGTCGCACCCATTTTTGAATGCACACTGTCAATCCGCGGGTGATGAAGTCGTCTTACCGTCGGTGGACACTCGACTTACTCCTCGTCGTCGCCGGAGCGGTCGCCGCACTCGCGGTGATTCTCCTCGGGGTCTCGGGGTCGGTCGTCCGGAGCCTCTTCGTTGTTCCATTCATCGTCTTCTATCCAGGCTACGCACTTCTTGCTGCGGCCTTTCCGGAACGGCGCTCCGACATTGAGTCCAATACGATGGGGAAAGATAGCTCGTTAACGCGACCGATACGACACACCGCCGGACTCCTGTACTCCGTTCGATTAGTCCTTGCAACGACATCGAGCGTCGCCATCGTCAGTGGAGTCGGTATCCTGACAAACTACTTCGGCTGGGGATTCCACGCCACCATCACGGGCGTCGGCGTGTTCGTGGTGACGATACTGTTCTCTGCTCTCGCCGTCGCCCGGCGGGCCATGCTTCCGGAGGAAGAACGAGCAGGTCTCCCGCCGCTCCGTGCTCTTATCGGCAATGCGAAAACGGCTACAAGTGGGGTTCGTTCACCCCTCTCGGTGCAGTCGGAACGCTCGTCAGTGTCGCTCGCCGTTAACGTCCTCCTCGTCGTGAGCGTCGTCGCGTTCCTCAGTAGCGTCGGCTTCGCAATGGTCGAAACACAACAGCCAGAATCGGATTTCACCGAAGTGTATCTCGTAACCGAAAACGGGTCAGAATACGAAATCGGCGGATACCCCCAACAACTCTCGAAAGGAGAGCCGACGACACTGACACTCGCAATAGAGAACCACGAACACGAGTCCAAGACGTACACCGTTGTCACGGAACTCCAACGACTCGACAGCGCGGCCAACGAACCGTGCGTCGGAGAGACAGTCAACGAAACACAACCCGTCGCGAACAACAACACACATCCCGCCGAGAACAACAAAATACAACCCGGAAGGAA
>NZ_JBZRPK010000296.1:0-2765 GCF_058382125.1 Haloferax sp. s1 | reverse complement strand
ATACAACATGGTGAGTCGCCCAACGCCATCGAGTTGTGCCGACTCGGTGAGCGTCTCGGGGATGTTGTTCAGCGCGGCGACGAGGAAGATGATGTTGTAGCCGAGTTGCTTCCACACCGCGACGATGACGAGGACGATGAACGCCAGTGGCCCACGCGTAAACCAGTCAAACGTGAACCCGGTTACTGCTTCGAGGTAGTGGGTGATGATTCCCAGCGTGGGATGCAGCATGAACAGAAGAATCGTCGCCGCAACCGCGGTCGGCAGCGCGTACGGCCAGATGGCCGCCAATAGATAGCCCGACGCACCCGCTTTCACTTCGAACAGGAGATACGAAATGAAAAGCGAGACGGCGAGAGTGCCGATGACGACGGCCGCCGCAAAGAGGAAGGTGACGAAGATGCTCTTTTGATACTCTGCGGACGTTGCGAGCGCAACGTAGTTGTCGAGGCCGACGAACTGCTGTTTAGTTCCTAGAAGTAGCGTCTGGAAGAAGCTCAGCCGGAACGTTTCGATGGCCGGGTAGTACAGAAAGGCGACGAGGACGACCAGCGTCGGAATCAACAGCAGGCCGGCTTGGGTCGCTGAGGTGTATGGTTTGGTGAAATCGCTCATGACGAACGTGGTGATAGCGTGGTTTGCATTCGATACGTTGTGGTTTCGTGGCGGTACACCGCTTCTCAGTCACCTTCTCTGTTTCTCAGTTCACCTTCTTATTGTAGCCCGCGAGCGCGTCTTCGACCTTCGAGTCGATACTGTCGAGGCCGTCGTCAACGCTCTTGTTCGAGTCCTGAATCATGCTCACGTAGCCTTCTTCGACGGCAGTGCGGACCTTCGTGAACGTTCCCATGAGCGCACCACGGGTTGCCGCCGAGTCCTTCGTCTCGCGGAGTTGGTCGATAGCAGTTCGGAAGTTGGGGTTCTCCTCGTAGAAGCCCTCGTCTTCGAGTTGCGAAATCGCCTCTTTCCGGACGGGGAAGTAGCCAGTGTTCGTGTGCCAGCGCTTCTGCTGTTCCGGCTTGGTGAGCCACGCGAGGAATTCGCCGGCGGCGCCTTTCTTCTCGTCTGAGATGCTCTTCGGCGCCCACAGCGACGCCCCGCCGATGACGACGCCTTGGCGTTTTCCGCCCGGCGTCGGCAGTCGCATCGTGCCGAGTTCGAAGCCGTTCTTTTTCGCGCCTTCTGCCATCGGTGCGATACTCGATGTCGAGTAGCCGAGCATTCCCGTCTTCTTGGTCAAAAATGCTTGCTGCGCTTCCGACCACGCTTCGATACCGGGATTGAGATACTGTCCCTTGTCGTAGAGGTCGGTCCACCAGTTGAAGATGTTCTTCGAGGCCTCGCTTTCGAAGTACGCCTTGGTCGCACGACCGTCACGGCCGTTGTTGTTATTGACGAGTGGCTGGTCCTGCTCGGCGAACCACTGTTCGACGAACCACGAGTGGTTGGGCCACGTCGCCCCCTTGTCGACGACGCCGGCGTCGGTCAGTTCCATCGACGCGTCCATCACGCCCTGATAGGTCGTCGGCGGGGTTTCGGGGTCCAGACCTGCCTCCTCGAAGGCGTTTTTGTTGTAGTAGAAGATGGCGTTCGAGGAGTTAAACGGCATCGAGTGAAGTTTGCCGTCGATGCGGTAGTAGTTCAGTACCGAGTCGAGATAGTTGTCGAAGTTCACCTTGTCTTCGGGGATGATGTCTTCGACCGGTGCGAAGACGCCGCTGTCGATAGCGAGTTGCGTCCCTATTTCGAAGATTTGCGAAATCGCTGGCGGGTTACCGGCTTGGACCGCAGAGGTCGTCGCGTTGAGCGTTTCCCGATAGCTCCCCTTCTGGGTTGCTTCGACGTTGATACCGTCGGCCTGCTGTTCGAACTCGCTCGCGAGCGAGTCGATTAACTTACCGATGTCGCCACCCATCGCGTGCCAGAACTTGATGGTCGTCGTTTCTGACCGACTCGCTCCGGTCGTCGTCCCGGCAGACCCATCCTCACCGTTCGAGGCACCGGCAGTGTCGTCGGTTTGCGTCTGGTTCTGTCCGCCTTGTGAACAACCCGCCAGTCCCGCAACGCCTGCGACACCGACGGTTTTGATGAACGTGCGGCGTGTGTTTCGTTTGTTCATTCGACATCAGGCGGTTATTGGCACTAAATTTAATTCTTTTGAACATATCAGTAATATGTTTACTTGTGCCCACAATAGTTCAATATAGTGGTGTATATTATTCTAGAATTCAGAACAATCCTCGAATTCAGGCGACTGAGAGTTTTACACGCCAGATATATCTTTGCGGGTGTTCGCGCGTGGGACGACCAATAGCTAGCCTTTAGTGGCAACTAATATATCATTCTTAGCTAATTTAATCTCTTTGATAACATGGGGGGTATGGCACCGTCTAGTTAAGGGATAAACAGGTCGAAGAGCTATAGTAGCGTTTGCAACTGGTGACACATCTGATCGCACGACACGGTCGAGCGAGTGTGCAATGACTTGCAAACGCTACTATAGTTTCCTATGCTGCTTGAAGACCTGCCCAGCGAGAGTTTGGACACAGCTACGCTTGAATGTTGACGGCGGGAGCGGACGGCGACGCGCACGAGAGCAAAGCTCTCGTGCAGCCCCTCAGCAAGCGGAGCGTTCCGAGGACGCCCCCCAGGGGGGTCGCCGTCCCCCTCCCTGCTGGCGGGCGTTCACTCCGAGAGACAGAAGCGATTCTTCGGTTACTCGGTGTAGGACGCCCGGTTCTATCAGGTTTTCTGTGGGGTTATCG
>NZ_JBZRPK010000297.1:0-2771 GCF_058382125.1 Haloferax sp. s1 | reverse complement strand
TACCGTCAGTCCGACAGCATCCGAGCTGACTCCGAAGCCGATGCTCGTCTTACCGTCGACGACGAACTCGACACCATCTGATTCGGCCTCAAACGAGATGTTCTCAGCGTCAAACTCGACGTCCCCGTTTTCGTCAACCTCGTAGCTGAGTGTCTGTTCGTCTTGGACCGAGTCATCTGCTGTTTCGTCTCGTACTGGACCATCCGACGTTTCGCCTCGGGCAGACTCATCTGATGTCACTGACCCCATACCGTCCTGCAAGTATCCGAGCACTCCGGTGCTCGACTCGGAGTTGGCCCGGTTGGCTGTGGTCACCCCAAAGCCGAGTAACAAGAGAGCCAACCCGGCACCCACATTCGCTAGCCACTCCCGTCTCGGGAGGTCAGCCATCCACGGTGCCTCCGCCAAACACATCGTAAGCGGATACAATCAGTATAGAGTTTCCATCCAGTAATCGCGTTACAGTACTGTAGCCCTATAACTAAAGAATCGATGGTTGCGTCGTCAAGCAAGTTGCAACTCCAGCCGCGGCTATTCTACCGCAGGCAAGACTGGGGCGGCACTCCAGTTACCGGGCGTGTCTCGAGTCGTGCTCGCGATGGTCGGTTTATTATTACCGTCGGATGCTCACTTCCCGAGGTCAATTGCTGTACTGGTGTTGACATCCTTGTTCTCGTTGTCGACGATATCCGTACCCTCGGTGTCTCTCTTCGTACTGTCGATGAAGTCCATAACGATGGACCCGAGTGATTCCCCCCAGTCAGTCAGCGAGTACTCCACCCTGAACGGACGCTGACTGATGGTAGTTCGCTCGACAACGCCTCTCTCTTCGAGGGTGCTCAGACTCTCCGAGAGTGCTTTGTTGGAGATGCGGTCAATCGGCTCCCTGAGTTCGCTGAACCCGAGTGGACCGTCCTCAACGAGGGCGTGGATAATGACCGGATTCCACTTTCGTCCAAACAGCGAGGACATCGACGTCAGTTCGTCCTGACGCTCGTGTGTCCGTGGGAGAGTGGCGTCTGAGTGACTACTCGACTCCGAGCCATTGCTCATACGAGTAGTACCACCCGAGCACAAACAAGTATCCCGACTAGGTGGTTAGCATTGGCGGACCGAAGTGACTAGACTAACCCGAACATATGAGTGTTATCTACTACTAACAGCCTGCTACCGGACGATTCTTCTCACCTCTCATTGATTCCAGCACCCATCTAGGCACCATCTACTCCTCTCTAGGCACGGTCTATGCTTGAGTCGCCCGCACACGCGATTGATGGCGGTTTCTGACGGGTAACCCCATGTTCGACCCGTTACCAGCCGCCCATCGAATCACACGATAAAGTCGTTTTAATCCGCTGATTAGTCAGTTAGCTTAACCTTATGGGGAAAGGGTCCAAACATGAGTCTGTCCCAGGGAGAGCGGATACGAACCCGATCTGCTCTCCGCGCTGGGTAATCAACCGACGTGACGAACAACCATGAAAGACACATTCCGATTAGTACTGATACTGTTTCTGGCGATTGGCATGATTACTGCCGGCGGCGCGATGTCGGTAGCTGCTGATCACCAGAGCGATGGCGATGTTGACATCGATACCGAGGATGGAGAGATTGAACACAGCGGCGACGACGCCGAAGTCGAAGACGACGATGACGACCTCGACTTCGAGTCCAACCAGGACGATAGGGAGGCCGATGTCGAGTTCGATGATAGCGAAATCGAACAGGACGACGACGACCTCGAAGTCGAAGACGACGACGACGATTTCGACTTCGAGAGCCACGACGGCGGTGACGACGTCGACGTAGAGACAGACGACCACGAAATCGAACAGGACGATGACGACGTCGAAGTCGAGGACGACGAAAACGACCTCGACTTTGAGTCCGAAGAAGACGGTGACCGCGCCGATATCGAGTTCGACGACGTCGAAATCGAACAGGACAACAGCCGTCTCGAAGTCGAAGACGACACCGACGGCCACGACCTCGACTACGAGGCCGAAGATGACGACCTCGATGTCGAACACGACGAGGCCGAAATCGAAAAGCACGGCGACGAGGCCGATGTCGAGAGCGATACCATCGATTACGAGAACGATGGCAGTCTCGACCTCGAAACTGAGGACGCTGGCGACATCGACATCGACCTCGACGGTGACGATGTCGACATCGATACCGACGAGAGCGAGATCGAACAGGACGGCGACGACCTCGAAGTCGAGAATGAACGGAATAACCTCGACTTAGAGAGCGACGGCGACGACCACGAACTCGAGGCCGACGACGAACACGACATCGAACACAACGGTGACGATGTCGACGTCGAAGGCGAAGAATTCGAGTTCGAGAACAACGGCGATCTCGACTTCGAGACCGACGTGCAGGAGATCGAACAGGACGACGACGACCTCGAAGTCGATACCGATGATGGCATCGACTTCGAGAACGACGGCGACGAGGTCGAGTTCGAGGATGACGACCGCGACATCGAGCAGAGCGATGACGATGTCGATGTCGAAGACCACGACGACGACACCGAATTCGAGAGCGACGAAGACGAGACCGAATTCGAAACCGATGACCACGACATCGAACACAGTGGCGAGAACCTCGATGTCGAGGAAGACGGTGGTCTCGACCTCGAATCCAATGGTGACGAGATCGACCTCGAACGTGACGAGAACAGTGACACCGAAGTCGGAGCGTTCCTCGGCGACCTGACCCGAGAGGAGATCATCGAACTCGGTACCACGGTCGGCGCGGACGAC
>NZ_JBZRPK010000298.1:1601-2773 GCF_058382125.1 Haloferax sp. s1 | reverse complement strand
TCCATCGAGAGGCCGATGAGGATTGCGCCGACGCCGTATCCCGAGTCACGCCACATCCGGTAGACGCCCATCCCGGTTGCGCGCCACGTCGGGTGGGCCGCGTCGCCGGGAACGGTCATCAGGTTCGGGTAGAGCAACGCCATCCCGAGGCCAGAGATACCCGAGAGGATGGCCCACAGGACGTAGCCGTCGACGAGCACCATCCCGAGGACGCCCGCCCCGGCGAGGAACATCCCTGCAATCACTGGCGGACGGCGGCCGATTCGGTCTGCGAGTCCACCGGTCGCAATCTGGAGGAAGTACATCGCGCTGTGGACGCCGACGACGAACCCGACTGCTGCGATGCCGACGCCCTGACTCGTGAGATACAGCGGGACGGCGAGCCAAAACAGCGTATCGACGAACTTCTCGATGTGGCCCGCCTGTGCCGCGGCGAACAGCGTCTTGTCGCCGTACGTCGCCCGCTTTAGCACCTCGCCGAACGGGAGGTTCGCGTCGTGGTGGTCCTCGTCGTCTATCTCTACTTCCGCGAGTTGGACCGTTTCTTTGATCAGGAAGACCGAGATGAGGAACGCCAGCACGACGACGACGGCGAGGAAGTAGAACGGCTCAGGTCGAAGGCTCGTCTGGGCGGCGATGATGCCCGTCACCCACGCCCCGACGGCGACGCCGCTGTACCCGAAGGCCTCGTCGATGCCGACAGCGAGTCCTCGCTGCTCTGGCCCGGCGATGTCGATTTTCGCGTTGATGGCCATACTCCAGGTCAACGCCTGGTTGATGCCCAACAGGATGTTCCCGACGGTAATCCACCCCCAACTCGGGGCGAAGATGAGGATGACAGGGAGTGGGAGTGCGGTCACCCATCCGAGGATGAGTACGGGCTTGCGGCCGTATTCACTGCCCCACTTGCCGGCGTAGAGGTTTAACAGCGCCTTGACGAAGCCGAATGAGACGACGAACGACCCGATAACGAACAGCGACTCGACGCCGAGGACGTCACGACCCAGAACGGGCACGACGGCGCGCTCAGACCCGATCGTCAACCCGGTGGCGAACACCAGGAGGACGTGGAGTGAGAACTGTCCGAGGTGCTCGCGAATACCTTGTTTGAGGTCAGTTTCTGTACTCATCGATCACTCCGCTGCGCAGTTGTTGGGACCCAGTTCGAGCTC
>NZ_JBZRPK010000298.1:0-1501 GCF_058382125.1 Haloferax sp. s1 | reverse complement strand
GTAGAGCGTCGCGGCGTTCTGCTCGACGTTGGAGTCTTCGATACCAGCTTCGACGCCGAGTTCGACGCGACCCACGCTCTCGTGGAAGAGCGTGTCACCCGTAATCAACGCCACCTCCTCGATATCGAACGAGACGCTTCCTTCGCTGTGTCCTGGCGTGTGGATAACCTCGATATCGAGGCCGCCGACCGAGACAGTCTGTTCGTCGTCGATGGGAGACGCGTCGATTGCCAGTGCATCCTTCGGGTGGAGGTAGTAGGGGACGTCGTGACGGTCGGCCAGTTCTGCAGCGCCCGAAACGTGGTCGGCGTGGGCGTGGGTGTCGAAGACACCGACGAGTTCGGCGTCGTACTTGTCGAGAATTGCTTCGTACTCTTCGAGGTAGTGGGATGGGTCGAAGACAGCGGCTTCACCATCGGAGATGAGTACATGCGAGAGACAGCCTTTCCCCGGTCGTGCGACCTGAACGAGCGTTCCATCGAGGTCGACAGAGACCGCCGCATGGCGGTGAACGCGACTCCACCCGTTCATCCCATCTTCGAGTGTCGCTGCGGTGTAGCCCATCTCTTGGAGGACGTCCGTTGCCGTCTCCGCGGCGATTCCTGCACCACAGACAGTAACTATCTCTTTCTCCTCGGGGAGGCCCGAAAGCGCGTCCTTGGCTTTGTTAGAATCGTCAGCCAACTCGTCGTAGACATCGACGTTGACGCTACCCGGGACGTGCCAGTCGTCGAACTCTCCTTCGTGGCGAATGTCGACTACGAGCAGGCCGTTTTCGTCAGTCTGCAGTTGTTCTCCAAGTTCCTCGGGGGAAATCTCCGACATCAGTATTCTTCCGTATGGGAAGTAATAGGATATAGGTACTGCCGGACATGACCGGTACTGTTAATCTCGTATAGACGAATGTGCTAGTATGAGTCTCTACGAGGCGTCGTTTCGCGTCAAACACGAGTGTCCGTATCGAGAGATTTCGGAGCGTTATCCGGACCTCACGATTCGTGAGTGGTATCTGGATGACTGCCAGGTAATCGAAATTACTGCACCGGGGTCTCCGACTGACGACCTCCTCGACGAGATCGATCGCTTGGGGACGGTTCTTCACGAGTCAGTCGACAATGCTGGACTCCACGTCGTCACGCAATCATGCCTGTGTTCACTGGAAGACTCCATCATCGAGCGATTCGAAGCGCACAATTGCCTGTATCAGCCGCCTACAATTCATCGGCAGGGTTGGGAACACTATTCGGTGATTGCCTTCGACGAGAGCGATATTAGAGAACTTCTCCACGAGTTGGAAGCTGACCGCGACATCGAGGTACTCTCGAAGACGGCGATTACAGCACAGCGAGTCCCACACAGCATGTTGGCTCCGGTCGACCAATTGTTCGAGGACGTGACCGAACGACAGATGGCGGCGCTTCGGTTGGCATTGGAGAGCGGCTACTACGAACAGCCCCGGAAAACGTCACTCAGGGAACTCGCTGACCAGACCGCTGTCGCT
>NZ_JBZRPK010000676.1:0-14481 GCF_058382125.1 Haloferax sp. s1 | reverse complement strand
CCGCCCCGAGCCCGGCGTGGAGGTTCGGGCCGATGCCCGGTTCGGGGTGCGTCTCGGCGCCCATCTCGTGACATTCTCCCCCCCGCGCCGCTGCCACCGAGACCAGAACGGGTTTCCCCCTCGCTGTTGCTTCGGCGACCGCGTGGGGCCCCCCCAACCGCCACTCGACGCGTGTCTCGTCGGTCATGTCCCCACTTCCGCGGTGGATGCGGGTAAGCGCTTCGAGGCCACGGCGCACGGAGGCAGTTCCGTCGGCGGGTTGGGCGGTCTCACCCGACGTCGAAAGCGGGACAAAAGGGCTATGGGCCGCGACCCGGTAGTGGCGCGTATGCGAACGCGTACGCTCATTGCGCTCTTGCTCCTCATCCCCTTCTCCGACGCGTTGCTGCTCGTGGTCGTGGCGCAGCACATCGACCTCGTCCCCACCGTCGCACTGGTGGTCCTGACCGGCCTGGTCGGGATGCTCATCGTCCGCGCCGAAGGGAGACACACGCTTCGAAGTCTCCAGCGGAAATTTGCTCGCGGTGACCTCCCGACGAACGAGGTCATGGACGGCGGACTGCTCATCGCGGCGGGTGCGTTCCTCCTCACGCCGGGACTCGTCACCGACACCATTGGCTTCCTCCTCGCCATTCCGGTGACTCGGTACCCCATCCGCACGGTGCTCAAGCGCTTTGTCGTCAAGCCGTACCTCGACAAGCGGGCCGACGGCTTCGTCACCGGAAACGTCTGGACTGCGGGCTTCCCGCAGGATGATGCCGCAAACGGCGGTGGCGGCAGTGGCAGTGGCGGCGGCGACGGCGTCTACGACGCGGACCCCGACTCGTACCGCTTCGGCGGGCAGGACTCCGAGTAACCCTCCTCCTCCGCGCTTCTCGCTTTCTTTCTGTACAGCCGTGTTGTGAGCGCCTGCAGTCGAATCCGGGTATTCGCTTTCGTGTCCCTCGCTTGAATCGACCGACGAAGCCGACATTCACTAACACGCACCAACGCTGCCTCGAAAAGAAAGTCTTAAAATCAACAGCGCACAACGAGTGAATGCGCTTACCTGGGCCAATAGCTCAGTCAGGTTGAGCGCTCGGCTGATAACCGGGAGGCCCGCGGTTCAAATCCGCGTTGGCCCACTCACATCGGTAACGATTCGTTGCCGATGCGAGATTGGGGCTTGAACTCCCCGGCCACCCAAATTCTGGCAGTACCCGAATCTAAGAGTAGCAACTTCTTCGGTAAGTTCGACCGCATTGCTGTCGGTGCCCCGTCCCGTCAAGCGATTGCTATAGCCGAAGGGTGGTCCGCGTGAGATTCTGCCCGGCCTGCGGGACTCGTCTGAAAACAACGACGAGCCGCGGCGGACTCACTCGTCGCGTCTGCCCCGAGTGCAACGGGGGTGGAGCGTAGTGCAGTATCTCGACTTCAAGCGAGAGCGTGACGAGTCGACAACCTCGTGGGTGCGAGCCGACCCAGTCACCGCACTCGTTGAGCGCATCGCTCCAACGACCTATCTCGTGACTCTCCCCGGTGGCAACGCTCACGTTGTCGAGTACGGCAAAGAGCGCGGTGCTCGCGTCGGTGGGTGTGACTGCAAGGGCTTCGAGTTCCGCGACAAGGAAGACTCGCCTTGCGCCCAGCTGTGCGTTCTACGGAAAGCAGAGTGGTCCTACAACCAATTCGGTGACGACGCCGGATACGATGTCAACGGTGAGCCTATTGTCGCCCGCGACACCGCCGAGTACGTCGCACCGGGCGCGACCGAACCCGAGCCCGACCTTGTCGCCGACGGTGGCGACGTAGTCGAAGCACCGACCACTGGACACGATGGCCACGTTTTCGGCCGACCAGAGGACCAACTATGACCCACCTCTCCTACTCCCGAGCATCAGCAACGTCAGTCGGACAGCCCCCACGCTTTCGCGGGCGCGCACGCCCCCGCGTGTATAACCCCTCTCGTACAACCACGGGGGGGCGTACTGCCATACTGCCTATCGCCGCCCCGTCTGCGTATTACGGATGTAAATCAGTGCAGTACAGAGGTGCACAATGAGCCGGATGCAGTCGGACCGGAGCGGCAGCGCAACGGTGACTGTCCGGGTTGACGAGAATCTGAAGTCGGATTACACCAGTGCTCTTGATGGGTCGATGAGCGACGACCTGCGGGCGCACATGGAAGAGGTCGCGCGAACCGTGCGCGACGAACCTGACGACGACAATCTTCCAGAAGACGAAGCACTCCGAGACGGCTACATTGCACTCCGACGGACTGCCGAAGCGTACGACCCGAGCGGTCGTCGCCTCGACGTTGGCACTGCTATCTCGAAAGTGGCTGAGCGTGCAGGTATCCCGAAAGATGCCGTCCGTCGCCGCGTCCTGAAACCGCTTGAACAACGCGGGTACATCGCTCCAAAGTGGGGCGACATCATCGTCTACCGACCTGAGGAGGTGGCGAAGTGACAATCAAGTGCCTCGGCTGTTACGAGCGTTTCTACAGCCTTAGAGACTACTACCAGCACAAGCGCGAAGCTGACCATCCCGACGAAGGGGAAGGGTACGAGTAGCTAAGAAGAGTCGCCGTCTGTCCTTTTTTCTTGTCCGAATCGCTGCTTTATCTGCGCCTTCAACACTCCCGAAATCGCCGAAAGAGGGAGCGCCGAAACTGCGAGTAGTTCCAGCGGACTGAGTGTCACACTACCGTCCATCGTCGCCCTCCTGTTGTTGACAACCGCCGTCGGTTGCGATGAATCGTCCCTCGATGCGCGAGACGCGCCCGCGAACGCGGTCGATATCGCGATGCAAATCGCGTCGGACCCACTCGACGAACAGCCCGAGCGCGACGAGCATGAGCGCCACGACCGGGTCAGTCGTCTGCAACAACAGGTCCGTCAGCTCACTCATCGCCGACCACCCCGGCGACGATTTCGAGGACGGGCGCGAGGAGATAGAGGACGACGAGCGCCGCGACTCCGATAAGGAGCCACCGCGCTTTGCGCTCCTCGCTGCCGACCTCCTCGCCGTCGACGTGCACGACCGCGTCGATGATGCCGCCCGACGTGGGGCCGAGCAGGTCGATGCTGTCGCCGGACCCGTTCAGGGTGCCGTCGTAGCTAAACGTCGCGTCCCACGCCGTCCGAATCGGCCCGACGAGGAACCGGTTGTGGAACTCGTCAGGGTCGCCGTCGCCGTCGGTGTCGACGGTCGACCCGCCGGACCCTTCGGGCGCGAGGTCGAGGAACCCGCCGCCGGGGTCGTCGTCGAACTGCCGACCAACCGACTCGTCGACGGACCCGGCGAGGTGGTCGAGGCCGCCGGTAACGGTGTCGATGACGCCCATCAGCTACCTCCGTAGATGAGCGCGGCGATGAGCGCCGCGAGGGCGGCCGCGATAGCGACGATACCGAAGCCGCTTGACTGGTTGGATGGTGAGGACGAACCGGAGGACTCGAGGCCATTCGTCGAGGACGACGAAGACGATGACGACCTGAACCGCGACAAGTCGATGCGCTCGCCGTCGAGGAAGGCGCGGGCGTGGTCGGGGATGTTGAGGCCGGTTATCGTCCCCGAGACCGCCCATCGGTCGGTCCCCGACCCGATATATCCCGCGGCGCCGTCGTCGGTCAGTCCATCGTGTGCCCCCATGCCGCTGTGCCCGACGATGTCGCCGCCCTCAACATCGACGGTATAGCCCGCGCCATCGGCGTCGTCGCCGGAGATGCGGAGGATACTCACGCGTCGTCACCCCTGTTGAAGATGACCGCAACAATCGTGAAGACGACCGCGGCGACGACCGCGGCGAGACCCATTATCCCGCTGGGGATGTCGGGAGTGCCGGGCGAGCCACCACCGGGTCGGACCTGACCCATCCCCGACAACCGCTCGCGGAGGTTACGGATTTCCTCCTGCAACGCCGTAATTTCGCCGATTTGCGGTGTTTCGTCGTCAGGTCCGAGAGTCGCACTGACCTGTTCGGCGATTTCGTCGATGCTCTCGTAGCCGCCGGAGACGCGGTCGGTGTCGATGCTTGCGCTACCGTCCGGGTTGATGGTGACCTCGTCGCCGTCGCTGTTTTCATTCGGGTCCGGCGAGATGATGTCGGCGGCCGGGTCACCCATGCCGGGCATGCCGGACTCGGAGTTAGCAATCTCATCCTCTGGGATGATATCGGAGTAATCTTGGTCAATGACTGGAGGACCATCGTCGTCGTCACCATCGGAAAACGGCACGTGGTCGTCGTCGTCGTCATCACCACCGCCACCTCCAGTGTTGTTTGCAAGTTGTTCGCCGGGAGAGAGGTCTTCTCTCGGGTTGATGGTCCCTCCGGCGCTCGGACTGTCGTCTGGTGCTATGTATACCATTATGCGCTCACAATCTCGTCGTACCGCTGCCTGATTGACTGTGCAACCGTGACAGGTGACCCATCTACATGGATACCGCCGCCGCTGCTAGAACTGAAGCAACTCATTCAGATGTGCCCCACTTGGAGTTCGACGAGTCGATTTTTCTGAATCGTTTCGCCGCTGTTCATCCTCAGTTCAACCTTATCGATGGACCCGGCTGTGATTGGCACGACGTGCCACGTGTTCGCGACGAACAGGTCGGTATGGGACCCGGTTTTCGTCAGGGAGTACTGCGTTCCGTCGGTATCCGTGATGCGCACGCCGTCGACGCCGCGTTGCCCGTCGATGTGCGCGACGAGCAGACGGATAGCTCCGAAGGAGGTCGGCAGTTGCCAACCGATATTCGAGTCGACCGTCACCCACTCTTGGGTATACGTTGCTGTCCCCTGCACGTCTGTGCCGTCGGTGGCATCGCGGTTTGACCATAAGACCGAGCCTTCGGCAGTCCACGGGTTGTCGACCGTGTCTGATATCCAGCTACTCACCGGCCCACCCTCCTGCAACGCGTGAGGTCGTGCCGTTCGGGTCGACAAATTTGATGCTGTCGATTTCCCACTTGTCGAACGTGCCGGTGCCGCCGCCGAGAACGAGGTCGAAGGTGTCGCCACCGGTCGTGGTGATACGTGCAACGATGTCGCCCGCGATAGTGATGACGAGTTCCTGAATCGTCTCTGCCGGATTCACGGAATAGGGGTACGCGCTCCCATCGAAATCGAACGCATCGCCGTGGGGATAGTTGTCCGTCTCGATGGTTCCGGTCGCGTTCGTCGCAACAGGTTGGCCACCAGTCCCGCTAACCGGTTGGCTGAACTGCTTGATTCCCATTAGAGCCACCTCTTGAGGAAGCTCGGGAAGAGTCGAGAGACCCCACCAGCGCGTTCGAGTTCGAGGTCAACGTTGTAGTCGTACGTGTTCGTTCCATCGGCGTTCGTGACTTCGATGCCGACGATATCGCCACGCTCGACAGGTTCGGATACGTGGAAGGGAAACACGTCGTCATCCCCAACGATTCCGTCCCGGCCGATGACATCGACAATATCTCTCTCCCTCCCTTCCTCGCTCTCGACGAACGGACGGATAGATAGGTCGAGCTGCGGCCCCCGGTAGAACCGGGTTGTGACCTTCTCGATAGTGGCGTCTTTGGACACCTCAAAGGTCTCGCGTTCGGTGCCGCCGCCGTTGACATCACCTGAAAACCGGCGGCTCACACGGTTGTCAAAAATTGAAGGCATGATAAGAAACCTCAGTTCGAGACTTGGGAGTACCAGAGCCGGGCGCTCGACGCGGTACCGGGGTCCTCCGTGTTATCGATTTCAACACCATCGGACGAACTCGACGCACGAATGCGCAGTTCGATATGACGGCCGGGCAGTGCGTAGGGTGCAAGCGCGTACATCACCGGCATCGGGTTGTCCGATGTACGTGCGTCCGCGAGGTGACCCAAATCACCAAGCGAGAACTCCGCTTTAACGCGCTCTTGGTCGGAGTCAGTGATAGCGGCGATAAGCTCGCCTCGGACGGCGTCGCCAGCGGTACCGGTGCCGTTCCCGGTTGCGACGAGGTCGCAGAAGAAGAACTTCGTGTCTGCGGATTCGCGGTTCTTCCCGCCAGCACCCCAGAACAGGAGTTTGTCGTTCTTCACCTTCTTGCTGTAGATGGTGACCTCGGTGCCTGCTTTGAGTTCCACCTGATTGAGGTCATCAGCGTTGATAGGGCGTGCGTTACCGACGTTGATGAGTTGGGGAGTGTATTGGAGTGTCGTCATGATTTAGACCCCCGGAATCGACACGTCGTCATCGTCGACGCCCGCCTTTTCGCGGAGTTCGTTGAACAGATACGCGCCTGCTCCAACGACACCCATCGTCAGGGTGACGCCGAGAGCAGCGAGTCCAAGATTCTGTGCAGATTCGCCGGGGTCGTCGGTATCGACCTCGGTTCCGAGTAGTTCGAGAGGTATTTTCGCCATTGCATCTGCGACGACGGACGACTACGGAAAAATTGGAAGTGTAGTGGAATACACTCAACAATTCAATTATTGAGCGTCGTACAGTACTCATATGTTTACATTCTCTGTGAAATGAGTGTTCAGCACAGATGATTGGGTATCCGACACTGGTTCTCGGAACGCTCGTGGCCTATCTACGGAGTTCTGAGGAAACGAGACCATTTGTCCGGAGCGCGTTCGGAATCGGCATCCTCGGCGAGTGTGGCGCACTCAGCGGTGTAGTCCACTTCACTCAGTCGAGTGTATCGATGCTTGCGGGGGTCGTCGCATGAACGGCTGTAAAGAGCCTCAAAACCCTACGGACCAGCAGTGTGAGCACTGTGGTCTGTTCTACGCCGCGCAGGGAATCCACAACCATCGACCGGGATGCCCGCTTCGAGACTGGGACACGATGATTCAGCCTCTCCGCGACAGTGGCGAGTCTGTCGGCAAGCGCGGTCCAGTCCCCGACAGTGACCCATCAAACCAACCCGAATCGGAGGACACCGAAGTGGCGGACACTCAGACGGCACTGACCGACGGCGGGAATCCAATTCACGGTGCGCCCGACCCCATCGAGACGGACGGCGGGCGCGACATCGAGGAAGACGGTGGCTGTCCTGACTGCGGGTCACCGGACTACTTCGATGCGACCGCGGTTCTCCGTGCCCGAAACCCTTCTCCCGAGATGACGACGCTTCTGAGCCAACATGACCGCGTCTGTAGTGTCTGTGGCGAGGTGTACGATGCCTGAGAGCGGCGAGACGCAGGCCCCACCGTCGCCCGGGGATACGTTCGTTCCGGACGCGGGCGTGGTCGCACCGGACCACGCGGCCGCTGAGGGAGCACCGGCTGAAGAGTCGATGGGGTCGTCTTCGACACTTCGCGAGATGCTACTGTCGACCGAACCGCGTCGCTCGCTCGACGAAATCGAATCGCCGTGGGACCCGCAGCGCGGCGGCCCGAAGCGCCTCTTCCGTGGGTTCCAGAAGATGGGCGACTTCGACGGGATGCCCGCCGGGTTCGACGTGGTCGTTGGTCTCGCCGAGACGGCCGTGATGGTCCTTGACCACGTCGAGCAGCAGAACAGTACCAACGACCAGAACGACAGCCACGGTCAGGACGACGAGGACCTCGACGACGACCTCGCGGCGCTGGCCGCAGCGGGGGTGTGACGATGCAGGCGTTTCACACGCTCGTCGCGGGTGACTCCGGCGGCGGGAAGACGACCCTCATGCGCGAGATGTTCGCCGAGTTTCCCGGTCTGAGTATCTGGGTCAACTTCACCGACACCGACGGTATTACCGGGCGCGACCTCGACGACGCCGCGACGGTCCGGTCGCTCGGTGAAGCGCGCGCTTCGGACGCCACGCGACTGAACTGGGTGACCGACACGCCGCTGAAGACTGCTCGCGAAGCCCGGCAGGTCGCCCACGAGTACCACGAGGCGACGGGCTTCCCCACGCAGGTCGTGTTCGACGAGGCGCACAACGTCCTCCCTGACGGCGAGGTTGAGTCGGACAACCCGGTGAAGAAGATGCTGCACGAGGACCGCGACAAGGCCCTGAAGGTCGTCATCGCCACGCAGGACCCTTCGGACTTGGAGTACACGCCCATCAAGCAGTGCAAATACTGGGTGTGGGTCGGCGAGTGGTCAGTCTTTCACGACGGGTTCCTGCGGTACTTCAAAATCCCGCGCGACGACCTCCCGACCGAGCCGTACCAGTACGTCGTCTTCGACAAGCGGATGAACGTGCTGCACCGCGCGGAGACGCAGGAGGTGTACGGGTGACCCGAATCGTCGAGGACGAGGTTCCGGGTGACGACCACGACTGGCACTACTACCGGAAGCGCCCGGTCGTCATTCAGGCGGCGAAGGTCCGCCAGCGCGTCGAGGTCGAGACGCGAGAGGGAACGGTCGTCGCCGACGAGGGAGACTATCTTCTTATCGGCGTCGAGGGCGAGGTCTACCCGTGCGACGCGGACATTTTCGAGAAGACGTACGACCGGGTGGTCAGGTCGTGACGTTTCCCGACGTGACTCGCCGCGAGATGCGGCGTATCGACGACCACGCGGGCGACGAGAACGGCGAGTTCGCCGAGCGTCTTGTCGCCGCTCACTACGGCATCACGCACGCGAACGACCGTGCGGACTGGTACGACTGCGTTCACGAAGAGCGCGGGACGAAGTACGAGGT
Source organism: Haloferax sp. s1 (assembly GCF_058382125.1). Taxonomy (NCBI): domain Archaea; kingdom Methanobacteriati; phylum Methanobacteriota; class Halobacteria; order Halobacteriales; family Haloferacaceae; genus Haloferax; species Haloferax sp. s1. The sequence goes on along the minus strand of NZ_JBZRPK010000676.1, from coordinate 5,912 downwards.
AAAAGCGGCTCAGGTCCGTATCGACGGCCTCGACCCGGACTCTCACGTTGAGGTCGGTGGGCGGTTCCGACTCTGGGAGGACCAAACGCGGTCACTCGTCAACTCCGACGCGCAGAACACCGCGTGGTTCGTTTTCGTCCTGCTTGACGAGAATGGGTCGCCAATCGACCACCGACGAATGCGGCCCTCGACCGTGTGGGCGATGGTCCGCGACGAGTTCGGCGGGTGGGATGCCTCGGGTCACCACGAGATGGGCCGTCAGCAAAAAGTACCGGTGTCGGCTATCTTCTAATCGTCAAACGTCTCCGACTGACGGTGTGCTACTGAGTTAGTCGTCCATCCCTGCGGCACTCTCGATAACTTTCTTCCCCCACTTCGCTATCCGATACAGGATGTAGAGGGGTATGAGTAAGAATAGCAACAGCATAATCAACAGTTCAGGGCCTCCGGGGAGACCGGGGAATAGCGGTGTCATAATACCTTAATTTGGTCGACTGTATATTAGGTATTGTCGATATACCCATATACCATACAATTCCAGTCGGAGTCGACCGACGCTAACCCTGTCTCCGAAAAGACCTGAGAGTCGGAAAGAATCGGCCCGATTTGAGTCCTGCACACGGCGAAAAGACTAGGATACTAGCGATATTCTTCCGAGATGTGAGGTAACCGGAAATGAAGATGCAGGACTACGAGAGCAAGGACGGAAAGAAGGTGTGGCTCAGTCGGAGCGAAGTCGATACGCTCCTCGACGTTGCTGACGGAACCGAGCAGCGCGTCGCGTTCGCGCTCGGTGCGCGGTGCGGCCTCCGCGTCGCTGAGGTCGTCGAGGTCACGCCTGACGACGTGGTCGACACGGAGGTCGGGAAGTTCCTTCGAGTGTGGGAAGGAAAAGGCTCGAAGTACCGCGAAACGCCCATCCCGGCCGACCTCGCAGCGACGATTGCGGCGGTTGGCGACTACCGAGACGAACCGAGTGATACGCCAGTCGTCGACCGAACGACTCGGACAGTTCGGAACTGGGTCACCAAGGCTGGTGAGCAACTGGTTGAGGAGACCGAAGACGTTGGTTGGTCGTTCCTCGGCCCCCACGACCTCCGTCGGACGTGGGGGACGTTGTTGGTCGGTGCTGAGGTCGAACCTGGTCTAGTGATGGAATGGGGTGGTTGGGAGGACTGGGAAACGTTCAGAGAACACTACTTAGGAGCGTACAGTCTCGAAGCGCAGGCGCGAGGGATGGAGAAAGTCGAATGGCTATAACCAAACAGGACGTGGTCGATTTCGTAGAGATCTTGGCCTTCCCCGTAGTAGTTGTAGTCTCTTCCATACTGATGGAACTACACCTTGCTGGCCAAGGAAGAGAACCCGGAACAGGACTTTTCATCACGGGGATGATGGCCTGTTGTTTCGGTTCATTGGTTGTTCTATACACTATCAACAAGCCTTCAGGAGTCGAATTGGACGACTAGCTACCTGTCTATGGAGAGTATATCAATCGCCCTCTGCTGTTTGTGTCGAAGTGTATCTATCTTCTCGACATCATCTGTAGCGACCTCGTTTATGTCCATACCTTGCTCAGCCAACTGTCGGAGCTTGTTTGTATACTGTTCTACAGACTCTAACTGAGCGTAGTACTCGATGACCCGTTTCGTTTCCTCATCCGATAGTAGATATAGGTTCTCTATATTCTGCTCGTAAACGCTCTTTGACCCCCATTGGAAGGTTAGAGACTTGATTGCCGGTTCCCACTCTACAGCCTCATCAAGTTCTTCGGTGGTAGATTGAATCTCATTTTTCAATGCCACTCGTAGCGCCTCAGCGCGCTCATTTCGCTCACGCTTCCACCTGTCTTCCCTCTGGTCTCTGTCTTTCCTCGTTTCATCCACTAACTCTCTGGTCGAATTCGCATAACTCGTCGTCACACCGATGAGGATTAGCGTCGCACCGACAGGAACCGCATTGAGCGCGGTGTCGACTGCGAAATCATAGCAATAGACCCAGAGAACAGCAACACCAAATACGCCGAAGCCAGCGACAACAAGAACTGTGGCCAGTTTTTCTTCCCGAACATCCCAACCAAGCATATCCCGGCCAGTTACTCCTGCTCTTCACCAGCGAGGAGTGACGGGTCCTCAATCGCCAGTTTCATCAGACGCCGAATGGCCTCGCTTCGGGACATGTCCATCGGCAGTTCCCCATTTAGTTGGCCTCTCTTTATCGCACGGTCAAAGTTTTCGACAAAATCGTCACCCACTTTGAGAGAGATGTTCCGGGATCCACTTCCGTCGGTCTCGTAGGCGGTGCTCATACAATCAGTTATTGATTCAATGATTGAATATCTTGGGAAGATACTACCTCGTTTAGGTGGTCGCTTAGGGAGTAAGTAATAAGTAACTCACTTGTATACTACCAGTTGCAATGGCACTATCGGTGAACATGACTGTCTCTGTTCCGCCAGAGATGGTCGAGAAATTAAACGAGCAGGCCCGAGAACACGGGATGTCGCGCGCGGAGTACGTTCGGCACCTCATCCAACAAGCGCCGGACTCCCCGTTCAGCGTTCCCGAACTCGAATTGACCCAGCAACCACCCGCAGAAGCATGAACAGGGGACCAACCAAAGAGCCTGCCAGCTACCCGGCGGTCCCCGTTTCGGAGCAGACGCGCGCAACACGTAAGTCCAGCGTTGCGTACTGCATCCGCGGTGAGGTGGTCCACTCGTGACGACCGTTCACCCGACGCCTGTCGCCGTCATTGAGAACGGTACTGCGTTCTACTACGAAGGTGCGAGTGCCCGACACGAGGGTCGCATCGAAATCTACGACGACTACGTCCGTCTCTGCGGCGGCCCGCTCTCGACGTGGGTCCCGCGCGAGAACGTCGAGCAGGTGCTAGAGGGATGAGTGACGAGTCGTTCGACGTGAAGCTCGTCGTCACCCGCGGCACCGGGTCGCAGGACAAAGAGAAGATGCAGGTCGAAGTCTCGGCCGACTCGCTCGAAGAACTCGACGAGAAGGTAAACGCCGTCCGCGAGCGGATGCGCGACTGGGCCGACGACATTCGGACCATCCAGCCTGACGGTCGTCGTCGGCACGACGAGGCTCAGACCGAACTCGGAGGTGTCAACGCGTGACCGACCTCGAACCCCTTTCCCCCGAGGATGCGATGAAGCTGTACCTCGACCAGCGTCGGTCGGAAATTTCGGACCAGACGATGCAGTCGCACCGGTACCGACTGCGCGCGTTCGTCGATTGGTGCGAGGACCGCGGTATCTTCAACATGAACGACGTGACTGGTCGGGACATCCACACGTACCGCGTCTACCGGCGCGAGGAGGACGACCTTGCGCCGATGACGATGCAGGGTCAACTCTCGACCATTCGCGTCTTCCTGCGGTTCTGCGCGAGTATCGACGCTGTTGACGAGGGCGTCCCGTCGAAGGTGATGCTCCCGACGGTCCGCGGTGAGGACCAAGCGCGTGAGACGTTGCTTGAACACGAGCGCGCCGAGTCGATTCTGTCGTACCTCGACCGCTACCACTACGCGAGCCGTGCGCACGTCATTTTGACGCTTCTTTGGGAGACTGGAATGCGCACTGGTGGTATCCGCGCTATCGACCTCGACGACTACGAGCCGGACGACCTGTCGGTCAAACTCCGCCACCGACCCGAGTCGAACACGCCGCTGAAGAACGCGAAAGGCGGCGAGCGGTGGGTCGCGCTGTCTGGTTCGACGGCCGACATTCTTGACGCGTACGTCGAGGGTCCGCGTCACAATGTTGAGGATGATTTCGACCGCCAGCCGCTCCTGACGACCGCGAACGGTCGGCCGTCCGCTTCGACGATTCGAGATACCGTTTACCGGTGGTCTCGTCCGTGTGTCGTCGGTGACGGTTGTCCGCACGACCGTGACCCGGAGGAGTGCGATGCGACCGACCGGAATCGAGCAAGTACCTGCCCGTCGTCGCGGTCGCCGCACGACGTTCGGTCCGGCGCGATTACCGCGCACCTGCTCGATGACGTTCCGGTCGAAATCGTATCTGACCGGATGGATGTCTCGCAAGACGTTCTCGACCGACACTACGACCGCAGAACTGAGCGTGAGAAGATGGAACAGCGCCGTGAACACCTGACTTCAGCATGAACATGACCGCCCAGTCCAACATACTACGACCCGCGCAACAGCCCCGAAAACTGCTTCCGCGTTGGCCCACTCACATCGGTAACGATTCGTTGCCGATGCGAGTTAGGGGCTCAAACTCCCCGGCCACCCAACTTCTGACGAAACTACAACAAAGAGCGTTCGCTCTGGCGTTCGTTCGCGATGGTTCTCTCGACTCCGAATACAGACAGTCCCCGAGTGTTTGGAACTGGTCACACGTCATCGTCTATGGGAAAGATACGTATCGGTGTCATATCCCTCTGGTATCGCTCTGTAGGGCGTTGAGCGCGTTGTACTCCGCTTGTAATTCGAAGGAGGCGATGTTCGGCGGGGAATTCGAGCAACCACAAAGAAAGTTGCCAAATAGAATACTTCGACTGTCTCGAATGCCTAACTGTGGAAAGCGAAGTAGGTACTCGCTGTCGGCCGATTATTCGCTATTCGACCGACACACCCTGAACAAATTTACTCAGTTCTGTATCCCAGTAGTATTAAAGTCACACACGACATACGTGCTGGTGATGCCAACCATCGACGTCTCCGAACACCTGTACCGTCAGCTCCAGTCCGCCGCGGATGGCGACGACCTCGACGCGGCGATGTGGAAGATGGTCGGTCGCTACCAGCGTGGTAACACGCCCGGCGACTAAGCAGGATTCGGGAGTCCTCCCCCGGCCCTGACCGCCCGTGCGGTCAATATCAACCTCGCTCGCCGCAGGACCTCTTTCGCGGCGAGTCTGTTTTTACGCTCGGAGCGACTGCGCTGTGCAGACGCTTCGGAGACGGTCCGTTTTCACGACTCTCCCGAACCGATGGGTTAGAAACCTTCACGGAGGAAGACGTCCCGCTCGGTGAAGACCGCTCTGAGTGCGTCGGCTGCGTCCGCATCAGCGACTGATAGGGCCTCGGTTCGAGCCAACTCGTCGACCGACCGTGCACCAACGAGTAGTTGTGAAAGCGCGCCGATTCCGACCGCCACGTCCGAGTCGACATTGGTCGCTTCGACGGTTGCCGATCCTGCTTCGACGACGAGACGGAACGCGCCATTGTTCCACTCGCAGCGGTCGTCGGCCACATCGATAACGAGGTCACAGGTTGCGTCCTCCGGCAGCGACACGGCTTCAAGCGCCGCCGAAACATCCGTGATTCGGACCATCGGTCCCGGCTGAATCTCGACTGTCGCCGCCCGCGGGTCGGTCAGGTCGTCGATGAGGCGGGTGGACTCGTGCTCGCGTTTGAAGAAGACCTCGTCAACCTGCGAATCGTGGTCGCGGAGGAACCGAAGCAGGTGGCTTCGTGCGTCGGCGTCGACGCCGACGAGTTCGTAAACGGTGAGCGTCCGGGAGTCGAAGTCACCGTCCACCGTGTAGACGACGTAGCCGCGGAGGTTGCCATCTCGTTCCCACCCGTACACGTAGGGGTCGGAGTCCCACCTGCGGAAGAGACGGTGTCGAATCCATCCCTCGGTCCGGTCGAGCGCGAGGTCTTCGGTCGCGGCAGTGGCGTAGATTCGTTCGAGGCGGTCCCAGTCGTCAGCGTCGAGGCGGACGAATTCGCCGTCTGGGTCGGGAACGACTGCCGCGAGGTCATCCGGTGGGACGGGCGTCTGCGCGTAGTTGTTCGTCGGCGCCCCCCCGAATCGGCGGGGGAACTCGTGCTTTTACTGCCCCACCGCCCAGAGAAAACGAACCCCCTCGCGGGAAACCGCGGGGGGGTCGTCCGGCATACCGGCGAAGGGTGCCCCGCGGGCCG
>NZ_JBZRPK010000299.1:0-2775 GCF_058382125.1 Haloferax sp. s1 | reverse complement strand
GGGCGGTCGCCGCCGCGAACGGACGCGAAGCCGACGTTCGAAGGCTCGCACCGGGGATGGGCCGTGGCGGTCGCTCCGGGGTCGGTGTCGCCACGTTCGAAGATGGGGGAGCCGTCGTCGACGCCGGTCACCCGACAGCCCGATTTACCACTGACCGACCCGAAGACGGCTCGTGGACCGTTCCGGCCGTCGCAGCCCGGCATCCGGTCCCAGACGAGTGGCGCTTTCTTTTGGTCGTCCCCGATGCGGACCCCGGCCGAAACGGCGCGGCAGAAGAGTCGAGTATGCGCTCGGTCGTCGAACGTGCCGACCCGCGGACGAGCGACCGAATCGCTGGTATCGTCACCCGGCGGCTCCTTCCGGCGCTCGCGGAGGGGTCCGCCGAGCGCTTCGGCGAGGCAGTGGAGTCGGTTGGCCGACTCAACGGCACGTGGTACGCGGACGAACAGGGCGGTGTCTACCGGCCACCGGTTGGTGCGCTCGTCTCGGTACTCTCGGAATCACCGGCCGTCTACGGTGCCGGGCAGTCGTCGTGGGGTCCTACAGTCTACGGCGTAACCGACGCCGAACACGTTGACGAAGCGGTCGAAGCAGGGCGGCTGGCGCTCGCCGAGGCCGACATCGACGGAACCGTCACAGTCGCTCGGGGCCGGAATCACGGCGCGCAAATGGGCTGACTCTCGGGAGACACCCGCTTCGCGGGTTGTGTGCGGTGTTGTTCGGTACGGCGAGTCCCCGAAACGCCTAACCGCCGGGGTCGAGTCGGGAGTGACATGGACTACATCCCCTTCGGAGTCCCCCGACTCGACGGCATCATCGGCGGTGGGGCCCCGCCGGGAAACGTCGTTCTCCTCGCGGGAGAGTCCGGAGCGGGCGCTCGTGAATTCCTCTATACGAGCGCCACGATGAATGCACTCTCGCACGCCGACGAGGAACTGTTTAATCTCCACTACGGAACGCCCGACGACGACGCCACTCCACCGCCGGAGATACACTACATTTCGTTCACCGCCGGCGAAGAGTACCTTCGCCGCGAGATGGGCTACACGATGGACGACGAGGTTGTCGACGCCGCGGGCGACCACATCGAATTTCACGACCTCTCGCCCGAGTATTTCCAACTCAGTCCGATTCCGCGCGAGTGGTATCTCGGCCAGCCGACGCAACTGGAGGACCTCGGCCACCGCCACAACCGCGAGTCCGTCTTGGGCGCACTCGGGAGCACGCTGAGCGAGCACGCACCGGGGAACCTCGTCGTCATCGACTCGTTGACCGACCTCGTGGCGAGCCAGTCAGACGAGATGACGTGGTCCGATATCGCGATGGTCATCAAGGGGCTCGAAAAAGCGTCCTACCAGTGGGGCGGTCTCATCTTGGTGCTCGTGAGCACCGAAGCGCTTTCGAATACCGAGCTTGGCGTCCTCAAAGGTGCGACTGGCGGGACATTGCTCTTCCAGTGGGAATCGGGCGGGTCGAAGCGTGCCCGGACGATGGTCGTCCAAGAGTTCCGTGGCGTCCTCTCACGGCTGGAAACTGAGAATATTGTCCAATTCGAGACGGATATCAACGAGAGCGGACTCGACGTGAGCGACATCCGAAAGATACGGTAACCTCCCTTTTGTCAACAACAAACACGTTACAGTTGTGTAGAGCGTCCGTCAGCGGCGATAGTTCTTAAAGTTCGGAGACGAACGTCAAACGAAGATGGAAGGGGACGATGAAGGGGAACTCCCGGACGGTCTTCGCGAGTGGGTCGACGAACGCGCCGACGAAGAGGGCGTCGACCCGGAAACGGTGCTCACGCGAGCAGTGGGCATCTACAGACTCGCGGTGACCGATGCGGGAGAGTCGCTCGACGACACGGCGTCGGTTCCGAGTCGCATCGATACCGTCGAAGGTCGCGTCGGCGACCTCGAAGACGACCTCGACGAGAAGATATCCGACGTTCGGATGCGGGTCGTACAGGTCAAACGCGAGACGGACGAAAAAGCATCGCAGGGACACGAACACCTCGAGTTGGAAGCACGTCTCGACCGGGCAACTGACGATATCGAAGCCATTCGAGACCGGGTCACGGAGTTGGACAACCGGCTTGGCGCGGGATTCGAAAACTTCGAAGAGATACTCACGTACCTCGACGAGGCGACGGAATCTCTCGATGAGAACCTTCGCACGGTTGCACAGGTGCTCTTGGACCTCCGGTCTCGGGCGACTGATATCGAGGCCGCAGAACTCGAACGCAAGGCGCTTTCGGACCTCCTTCGCGTTGCGAACGACGCCAACGAGCACAAGGCGAAGTGCGGGGGCTGTGGAGAGACGGTACATCTGAACCTCCTTACGGAACCGCGGTGTCCCGCGTGCCGTGTACCGTTCCGCGAGTTATCACCATCGAGCGGGTTTTTCGGGTCGGCGACGCTCCACACCGGGCGGCCACCCGCACTCGAGGCCGCCGGAACGGTCGATGAGGACGGCGAAGAGGTAGCGGAACTCCTAGACGAGGCGGCAACCGGCGCGACGAACAGCGAAGTAGACCGACCGAAGCCGAGCGACGAGTCACCGCAACAGGAAGCCGCGGCAAGCGGCGACCACGGCGACGACTGACGAACACCGACGACGATGACCGACGACACAGCCGAAGACGACGCGACAGACGAACGGCGACCCGAGCGGGAGCCCGCAACCGCCGACGAAGATACCGACTGGAGCGAGCGTACCGATGCTGAGCGGAGCAACCGCGCCGATGCTGAGCGGAGCGACCGCGCCGATGCTGAGCGG
>NZ_JBZRPK010000300.1:0-2778 GCF_058382125.1 Haloferax sp. s1 | reverse complement strand
TGCTCGGTTCGCGGGGCGGCCAACCCGAAGCACGGCCGCTTCGATCAGTCGGAGCCCACCGGCGAGCAGACCGCCCTCGCCCCCGCGCTCATCCCCCGGTTCCACCTCATCTTTCCTTTCATCGAAAAGCCGGACCGAGACAACGACCCGAAGCCCGCCCGCCACATTCTGAAGACGAATCGAGCGGGAGAGATGCGAGCCCACGAGCAGTCGGTCGCCCAACCAACCATCTCTCGCGGCGATGTTGACGAGGCAACTGAGGACGTCGACCCGGAGATCGACCCGGATCTCCTCCGGAAGTACATCGCTTACGCAAAATCGAGATGCTACCCGATGATGACCGACGAGGCCGAAGACATCCTCCACGACTTCTACGTGGACTTCCGCGCCCTCGCTACCGACGAAGACGCACCAGTGCCCGTGACGGCCCGGAAACTCGAGGCGCTCGTCCGCCTCTCGGAAGCCTCGGCTCGTGCCCGACTCTCGGACACAGTGACTGCCGAGGACGCCGAACGCGTCGTCAACCTCGTCGAATCCTCACTCCAAGACGTGGGAATGGACCCCGAAACCGAGGAGTTCGATGCGGATGTCGTCGAAACAGGTACCTCGAAAAGCCAGCGTGACAACATCCGTAACCTCGGAGACCTCATCCAGAGTCTGAGCAAGGAGAAGGCCGGATACGAGATCCCAATGGAGGACGTCGTGAGTGTGGCGAACGAAAAACTCGGGCTCTCACGGAGTAAGACAGAGCAGTACCTCGACAAACTCAAGTTCAAACATGGAGCCCTGCACGAACCAACGACCGGAAAAACTGTCCGCTGGCTGGGGTGGAACTGACGATGAAAAACCCGTCTCGGAGTACCAGTGGGCACCCACCCACGACGATTGTTGGTGCCTCTGAAAGCCCCATAATGATGCATGATACCATACAACATATAATTGTTGTTATAGAAACAGATGTCTGGGAGGTGTCTCTGTGACCCTCGCCGTCGACGAGGACGTTCGCCCGGTCCTCGAAGATGCTCCAGCGAACGTCATCACCGTCTGGCTCATCCTCCAGGAGGCCGACCGCCCACTCTCGACATGCGAGATTGCCGAGCGCTCAACACTTAGCGAAGGGGCGGTTAGACGGACGCTTCGCGACCTTCGTGACCAAGCGCTTATCTGCCAACGTCGCGACACTCGTGGTGACGCCCGAAAAATCCTCTATGAACCCGAGATAGTGCCCGCAGACACGCACTAACGCCGAATTTATCACTTTCGCGGCCTCTCTTTCTGGCAAACTCATCCTGTCGCAAATGACCAACCCGAGAGTGGGGCCATAGACACCCGTCTACCCTGCCTCGAACCACCCATCGACCCTTCTGTGCGCCGCGAATGTTTCAACAGCACATCCTCAACACCAGCACCGTCTGTACCAACTGTCTCAAGCGGACGAAGCGAGAGCGCCACCGACCTCCGCGAGCATGGGAGGACCAGTTCGCTGAGCACACCTACCTCGAAAACGAACCCCACACGACCGCCGAATACGTCCCTGATGAACTCGTCACCGACGCTCGCAAGCGATTCTGTTCGTGTGGTGCTCACGGCTCGTTTACCCGTATCTGGGATGACGACGATATCGACCGCGAGCGCTTCCGGGAACTCATCAAACACGCCGTCGACACGCTCATCGCCGAGGGCATGGACGTCGACCGTTTCGAAGTCGCCTACAAATCCATCTCGGCGTTCGACCGCTTCCGTGACCACGGCCCGTATCGCGAGGGGCACACACCCGACCGCCCCGACTCTATCAACGACTGCCTCGCCGCCGGTATCGACGCCGGCGTGACTGACCCTGACCCTGATCCGGACGCCACTGAGCAAGTAGCTCGAGTATAGCTGCTTGTAATGGACGCTGTCTGTCGATTCCTCGTCCTTGTGAACTATGAGTACTACAGCACCCGCTGGAGCCGACGTCCTCGTCGAGACTCCCCGTGGGAACACACGTCAAGCACACGTCGTTTCCGCTGAAACGATTGCGACTGTCGCATTTGTCGACGAACGCGTTACCGTCGATGTCGACGGCGTCGAACTCACCGTCCTTGCAAGTGAGTGCGAGGTCCTCTAATGGCCCGCATGGAGTGTGCGTCTGGCGTCGCCGACGACTGTGAAGGGACGCTCCCGCTCGTCGACGTCGCGCATCGCGATCCCGACGGGGCCTGCATCTGCGGGCCGTGTGCTGACGAATTGGAGATCCCGCGACGGTGACGTTTACCTGCAGTGCACAGACCGCCGACGACTGCGTCGGCGAAGGCCGGTTCAATTCTGCCTACAAGTCCGAGGACGGCGAGCCGATCTGTGTCGTGTGCGCCGTCACACTCGGCCTTCCTGACTTCTAATGACTGACGACGATATCTGCGGATCAACCGACACTGAATCCGGCGAGCCGTGCCAACGGAGTGCTGGCTGGGGTCGAGATACCAACGAAGGACCGTGCGTGACGCATCACGACGACGGCGAGGAACCCGGTGGACGCCCCTCAAAGCTCGAGGATGCATGGCCGCTCGTCATCAACGCCGCCCGCAACGGGACGACGAAAGAAGGCTGTGCCCGTGCAGCGGGGATCGGGACATCGACACTCTACTCGTGGCTCGACCAGTTTTCGGAGTTTTCGGAGGCGTTCAAGCGCGCACGCGCGAAGGCTGAACAGGACCTCGTCGCCGCCGCTCGCGAGGACGACCCGAAATGGGTCCCGGAGCGGTTGTATGGCTACGTTAAGACGGTAAAACGCGCGAA
>NZ_JBZRPK010000677.1:0-14537 GCF_058382125.1 Haloferax sp. s1 | reverse complement strand
GACATGGTCGTCTACGTTATCAATAAAGGAGCCAACATCGGGGCGTACGTCCTCGGCCGGTCGGGAACCGTCAGCGCCGCCGTCGAAGCCGCGTTTTTCGACGTGCCAGCCATTGCCCTCTCGCTGTACGTTCCCGGTGGCGGCGACCGCGCGTGGCACGAGAAGGCGACTGAGCCGGAGGACTTCCGCGAGGCGACCGCGGCGGCGACATACCTCGCCAAACATGCCAAATCCGCGGGCGTCTTCGGGCAGTGCGACTACCTGAACGTCAACGCGCCGATGCCCGACCCGGACGGTGAGCCTGCGGACATGCAGGTGACGTACCCCTCAGAGCTGTACGACATGACCGCCGAGTACAACAACGGAACCGTCAAACTCCACGACGCCGTCTGGGAGCGAATGCAGACTGGCAACATTCCAGACCCCGATGGGACCGACCGCCGGGCCGTCGTCGAAGGACGTATCTCTGTTTCCCCGTTGACTGCTCCACACACGACACATCGACACGAGGCGCTCGATGCGCTCGCAGAGACGTACATGGACTGAGAGAGCGCCAAAATCAGCGTTTTTGCCGTCTCCTAGGCACTTCGACTATCGACTAGCACTTTGTACGCGGTGGCGACGATACCAGCGAACATAGCGAACGCGCCGGCGGCAGACACGATGAGACCGATAAACGACACCAATCCGAGCAGATGGCCACCGAATGCGACTCCACCGAGAGCGAAGACCACCCACCCACCGAAGATGACCAAAAAGAGGCCGACGACACTGTCTTCGGTGGCGTAACGGAGGGCACCTCTAGCCGATAAACCAGACATGATTGACATAAACCGAGGGATGAAATTAACCATTTCGGTGACAACAACCCGAGGAGCAAAACATTGAACTATAGACCATATGACAATCGGCGTATGTCAGAAGCCGACGCTATCGAGCAGGTGGACGAACCGGGAACCGTCTCCTCGCTCGCGTCCGACCTCCGCGCGCTCGGTGTCGAAGCCGGCGACACCCTCACCGTCCACTCCTCCCTGCGGTCGCTCGGCTGGGTGTCTGGCGGCCCGCAGGCGGTCGTCGATGCGCTCCAAGAGGTGCTGACGGAATCGGGAACGCTCGTCATGCCGACGCACTCGACGCAGTACTCCGACCCTTCGGTCTGGCAGGAACCTCCAGTTCCGGACCACTGGGTCGAGATAATCGACGACTCGCGGCCGCCGTTCCGGCCTGAAGTGACGCCGACCCGGGGTATGGGTGCAATTCCGGAGTGCTTCCGTAACTATCCCGAAGCCGTCCGAAGCGAACACCCGCTGTACTCGTTTGCTGCGTGGGGCGCAGACGCCGACGAAATCGTTGCCGACCACAGTCTCGATAACGGCCTCGGAAACGAATCGCCACTCGCACGGGTCTACGACCGCGACGGCGACGTCCTCCTTCTCGGCGTCGGCCACGACAGTAACACCTCACTCCACCTCGCGGAGTACCGCGCCGACTTCGAAAAAGAGCGGAAGCAGGGAACTGCGCCGCTCCTCCGAGACGGCGAACGCGTCGTCTTCGAGTACGAAGACATCAGAATCGACAGCGACGATTTCGAGGAACTCGGGTCTGACTTCGAGTCGGAAGTCGGGGTTACTGCGGGGCAGGTCGCCGCCGCGACGGCCAAACTCGTGGACCAACCGACGCTCGTCGACTTCGCGGTCGACTGGTTCGAAGAGAACCGCTGAGTCCCTGCGCTTGGAGCGAACATAACTAAGCATCCCGTCAGTGTATTGAATACTAACATGAGCACCGAACGCACGCACACGAAGACAACGTCGGTCGAGGGGTCACGAGTCGACGCTTCGAAGATGCAGTTCGAAACGTCGGGTGGAAACCAGTTCGACATCGGTGGCGACGGCACGCCGGGAGAGTACATGCTCGGGTCGATTGCCGGTTGCTACAACGTCGTCGGTCATCTGGTCGCCGAGGAGATGGGATTCGAACTGGCCGACCTCACCATCTCGGTCGCCGGCGACGTCGACCCGCGAGTCTACAAGGGCGATAACACAGACGCTCGCGCGGGCTACCAAGAAATCCGGGTCGTTCTCGACATAGACGCCGATGTGAACGACCAGACGGTTGCAGAATGGGTCGAGAGGGTCGAAGAACGCTGTCCCGTCTGCGACAATATCTTCGAATCGACGCCCTCGATTACCGCAGTAAGCAACCGCGAGTCCTAACGGCAGGAGCACCGAAAAATAACGAATCTACTGACTCGAACTGACGACGATTCAGACGAGCGACGCGTCTAACGTAATCTCCGGACCGGCCAGCGCCTTCGAGACGGGGCAGTTCTCCTTCGCCCGCTGGGCGAGTGTCGAGAACGTTTCGTCGTCGATGTCGGGAATGTCAGCCTCCAGCGTCAGTTCGACTTGTGGAATCTCGAATCCACCACCGCTGGCTGGTTTGAGGTGTACATCCGCCACCGTGTGGAGGCTGTTCGGAGTGAACCCCTCGTCTTCGAGGGACGCCGTCAGTTGCATCGAAAAACAGCCGGAGTGGGCTGCGCCGATGAGTTCTTCGGGGTTCGACCCCACCTCGTCTTCGAATCGCGTCGGGAACGTAAACGTCCCCTCGACAGCACCGCTTTCGGTCTTAAAGTCACCACTGCCGCTTTTTCCACCTGTCCACGTCGTTTCCGCTTGTTCTGTTGGCATTCCAACAATAGCTTCGACCTCCACCAGTAAGGAGATACCGGCGGTGGGGTGCGACTATTCTGTTACCCGGAATTTTCGCGGAATGTGACGCAACGCTCACCACGCTGGCAGGGTGCGTGCCGAATCGAAGCCAAAATAGGAGGGTGGCCGCGTATCCGGGGCGATTTATGGATACTCAGTCGTCAGCGGTCATCTGTTCTTCGAGGTGCTCGGCCATCCGTTCGAATTCGTCTTCGAACGTGTCCATGTCGTAGTCCATCCCGTGAATGATGGCACTGTAGCGCGCGGTCCAACTCGAGAGGAAGGCAATCTCTTTGAGCTCCTCCTCGGTCGCGCCGTGCATCTTGGCCGCTTCTTTGTGGAAGTGCTGGCAGTACGGGCACTTGATGTTCGCCGCAATTGCAAGCCCGATTAGTTCCTTGTACTTCGGTGGAATCGCGGTCTCTTCGAACGCGTGGCGTTTGAAGTTCGGCCACTCGTTGACGAGGTCTTCGTCGTTCAGTTCCCAGAATCCGGGGACAAACCCGAGTGTCTCTTCGATATCTTTCCGTATTTCGTCAATGTCTCCTCCCTCAGATTTCGTTGCCATTGTCTGTGTCTCCTGGTGGTTCCAGCGGGTACGACTCAAGCACTTCATTCGAAATTCGATGCGGGACCGCTCCCGCCAGAACCAACTGGTTGTTCACTGGCTACCGCATTAAATATTGTTAATAATTATTATATTTGTTAACTAATTGTTTTGGAGCATGTCCGATAATCGGGAGTACGGACCCGTTTCGTCGCCCACACGTCGACGAACGTATCGGCGCGTTCGATGTGGCCCCGTCCGAAAAGGAACTGGGGGTTAGAACACACCGAAAACGAAGCCGACGCCCATTACGACGAGGACGGTAGCCGAGAACGCAGGAAGATACGGTGTGTACTGCTTGACTTTCTCCTCGTAGTGCTGGTAGCCTGCAATCAGGAGCATCGTCAGTCCGACGATGCCGACAACGACAGTAATCGCGTACGCACCCATCAGTTCGAGACAGTAGTTCGACCCGGCACAGAGTGCGATAATCTCGAACTCCTCTTCGTGTGCGAATCCGAGGACGAACGCGAACCACGCGATGCCGAAGAGACCGCGGTCTGCGGCCGAATCAAGCCCGTCGTGCGAGTGTGAGTGTCCGCCGAGGAACGGAATAAATCGCTTGATTCGGGACCGCAGCCTGTCGTCATCTTGACCGTAGGTATGTTCGTGGTCGGAGTCGTGGCAGTGGTCGGTGTCGTGGTCGGTGTCGTAGCTGTGGTCGGTGTCGTGGCTGTGGAGTCGACCGTGCTCGAGTAAATTGATACGGCTGAGTTTGTTCGAGTGGCTGTGGTCGTGGTCGTGAGAACCGTGGGGGTGGCCGTGCCCGGTCCCATGGCCCTCCCCATGGCTTCCGTGGGAATGGCCGTGAGTGTACTCTCGGATACCGAGCGCGATGAGCAACACACCGGCAACCAGACTAACCGGGCCGCCGATTTGGACGCCGCCCACTATCGTAATCGGCTCGTTGACCTGTGTGAGGTCGAAGTACTCCTTCGCATAGAAGAACACCCCCACCATCGCGATGCTGCTGACGAGGTGGCCGACGCCGAGGATGAAACTCGCCGCGAACCCGTACACCCACTTGTTCGCCTGGTCGAGGGCGTACGACGCCGCGACCGGCCAGCCGTGACCCGGTTCGATGCCGTGGATTGCCCCGAGTACCACTGCCCCAGCCAGCAACCCGAATGTATCACCTGAGAACACGGTTCTAGGCTAGCCTTGGAAAACACGGACTTTAGCGGTTGTTAATACCGAATTGGGTGAATCGTCATAACAGGACGACCGTGGTAAGGGGGTATCTTGTAACTGCACGAGTCAGTTCTGAGTGATGCGGACGAGTTTCAACATACCCGACGAGGTGGTCGAAGAGTTCGACCGGGTCTGGCAGGACGAAGGAATCGAAAACCGCTCGCGTGCCGTTCGAGAGGCGATGTTGGAGTTCATCGAATCCCACTCCCGACTCGAAGATACGACCGGCGAGGTCGTTGCGCTCGTCGGCTTCGACTACCGCCACCACGACGTGATACAAGAACTCCACAGCACGCAACACGAGTATCAGGATATCATTCTCAACACCAGCCACACCCATCAGGGCGAGTGGTGTCTCGAATCGCTGTTCTGTCGCGGTCCCGCCGAACGCGTGCGCGAGTTGACGTACCAACTCCGGGATTTCGATTCGGTCCGTCGGGTGAAGGTGATGGTCATCCGAGATAGTGTGTCGTAGGCCGATTGCGAGTCACTTACGAGGGCGAGATATAGGGGGTTCAACTCGAACTTGAGAGTTCTTCGCGGAGTTCACCGAGTATGTCCGGTTCGAGTCCAGCGATGACTCCCCCGCTGACGGCGAAAGCGACGAGTGTCCCGACAAGGAGGACGGCCAGTCCAACCTCCTGCCACAGAGTCAACAGGCTGGGCGCGGCGCTGTTGATTCCGATGTGGACGGCACCTTGTGGTAGCCAATCGACTCAAACGCACCCGCACTGGCAAGATACACCAGAACCGCCCACGGGAGCCCCCCGAGAAGTCCTGCGATACCGCCTGCGAATCTCGCAGAATAACACTTCGATAGTGGCGCGAGAACCGATTACCACTCACCCCGGCGTGGGCGCGCCTGGCCCAGTTGGCTTCTCTTTGTGGTCGGGGTCGCCGCGGTTGAGGATTGCATCGCGGATACGGTCGAATACCGATTTGTCGGTGCGAACAATGGGAGTGGACATATCTCACACCTATGTTAGTGTTTGACACACTTGGGCCTGGCGGGGACTACTACCGTTCGAGATGCGCACTCTCTATTCAGCACCACTTTGACAAACTGTCACTGATTAAAAATTCACTCAGAACCGTTATTTTCGTAGACGGCCGAACCGAGCTTTCGAGGTTTCAGTGGCTCGTTGCGGCCGTGAAATTGTTCTCAAGGAGGACGTTCCAGAGAGTCGAAGTCAGCCTAGCGCAGGAAGGATAACGAACCCGACGATGTCATTGAGCAGGTGCATTACTATCGGCGCGACGAGCGTCCGTCGCCAGAGGTAGACACCCGTGACGACCACGGACCACGCGCCAATCTGGAGCGTTGTTCCGACTCCCCACAGTGGGATGTGAATTGCAGTGAAAACAGCGAGTGGGATTCCGGCGGCGAGCCACACGTTGCCCGTGAGTTCGAGAAGGCGCTCGATAGGATAGCCGCGGAAGAGAACCTCTTCGACGATACCGGCGGTGATTGCCGAGGCGAGGACGACTGGAAGTGGTTGCGAAAGCAGGGCTTGGCCGCTGTTGGCATCGTAGAGACCGACCGCCGAAAGGAGCGGTTGGGAGAGCATGAACACCATGACACCGACGACGAATCCGGCGACGCCAATCCCGATATCAGCCAGTGTTGGCCGCGCGACTCCGATTGACGCGAGCGACTCTCGTTCCCAGTACAAGACGAGAGCGACCAAGACACCGAGAGTCAACCACAGATGCCCGACCCAGAACGGGATTTCAGCCAGTCCCGAAAATTCAGCAGTCAAAGGGAACAAAAGGAACTCTCCGACCAGCATCGGGCCAGCGAGTGCGACGAACAGGCCGAAGAGCGTGGGAACGTTAGCACCGAGGAATTCGGCGAGACTCTGACGCGACTCGGATGCCGTTTCGGTCATCGAATCACCACCGTTCGAGAACCGTACTTCGACCCGGTAGTAAGCGAGGGCTGAACGATTCGTACGGTGTCTTGGTTGTCTCTGTTGATGCCCCTACGCAGGGTTGAGACGCTGTGGTCCCTCTTCATATCGCTCAGGAGACATTACAGGTGCATTATTTTTGTCCATCGGTACCTCCCATCTATCAGTGACTTCCCCATCACAGCTGAACGAATTGTAAACCACCAGCAGGAATCAAGCAGAGTCAGCTATTCGTTGGCTTCCGCCGCATCGCGTCGAAGATGCGCTTCGATGAGAGTGTTCACACCCCGACGAAGTCGCTCTGACATGGCCTGAGAGCCAATACCGAACTCCTGACTCAACTGACTGAGAGAAACACCTCTCGGGACTTGGAAATATCCCATCTCGCAGGCACTCTCTAGGGCGTCGTACTGGTCGTCGGTCAGAGTCTCCATCGCGGGGCACTGGAAGTCAACTTCGTCAGGCGGACTCGTTTCTGAATAGAGAGTGGCCAACTGGACGGAGACATCCATTTCACGGCACTCTGCGATGAATTCGGAGAGGGAGTCTCGGCTCGGGCTTCGGACACGGAGTCGCCAGTTTGAGTCTCCTGCTGGACTCGTCGCTTCGAGAATTTGGATGCCTTTTGTCGCGAGGAGTTCCGAGATAAGCGTCTGAGTAGCCCCTGCTGTGATGTTGTAGACGCGGACATCGGAGAAGTCGGCTACGCGCTCGCAGGTGTCGATAGACGGGTCTGATTGGACCTCCGCTTCGAATTCATCGAAGTCACAACCGCGGACGACGATTCCCGCTTGCTCAGATGTTCCCTGATACTGAATCCTGATTTCTGCCTCTGGAAGCGCTTGTAAAGCCTTCTCTGTTAAGATGGCACCCGGGCCAGAGACACGGAGTTCAGCGATGACTGATGCCATGATCCATTTACCATGTTAGCATAGCTCATTGCCGATGATAAGTGAGGGCTTTGCAGGCGAGACTCGCCATAACTCGTCTCAGTGCCACTTGTTTTCTTGTTCTCCCGTGGGACATTTCATCTTGACAGGGACCCAATCAACCAGTATGTCCTCCGAGCGCTTCCCGAGTATCGACGTTACAGGTGACCAACAGCCGAAGGATGTCCCCTTCCGGCTCGGTATTGAGAAGGTGCGCGATTTTTCATCTGACGAACCCGCTCGGATTCGAGTGTCGCTCGAGAACCGTGCTTCGACGGAACAGATAGTCGGATTTGGGGCGATTCAACCGTTCTCCAACATCTGGTGTGAAGGTGAGTTCCCGATTGTCCTCGTTCCGAGCGATACCGGGATTCAGAAGTACGCCTTCGGAACCGACGAACAGATTATTCCCGACCGCCCGGTCGAGGGTTGTTGGCAGACGAATCTCGTTCGATTCAGCTGTAACGACGTGCTCCGATTTCGGCCCCTCGATGTGGGCGAGACCATGCAGACGGAGTACACCGTACTGCAGTATCCAGAACGAGAGATACTGGAGGCAACGACAGACAAGTGGTTCGGCCCTGTCGCTGAGAGTGATGTCTGTCTCCCCGCAGAGAAGTACCGTTTTGTGGACTCCTTCTTGCCGAGGTTCAGAACGGATACGACGTGGGACGAGTTCGATTGGGGGTTCACGCTCACGATTGAAGAATAGCGAGTGCGACTGCACCTCTCTCAGCCGAGGAGAATATCTGTAAACTCGTCGCTCCCAGACCTGTGTCGCCGTGGCGTATCCGATGTCCCACCACGATGCAACCGAGATTCGAATCGTTCCGCCGTGCGGTGTATGCAGAGAACTACTCGCGGACTACAACGAAGATATGCGCGTTATCGTCCCTGTCGAAGGTGAAAACCGGGTTGCAAGCGCTATCGACCTTCTTCCGACTCGGACGTGGTGAGTACCTGCTCGGGGGCCAAGTGAAAGTAACGTACAACGACGCCGAGTACCTCGCCGAGCGACACGGGATCGACGGACAGCGTGAGCGATTGGAGCAGATCAACACCGTTCTCGAGTCGCTTGCCACGGGCGACCGCTAGTCTGAGGGAGTCATAGAACTCTAGGACGAGCTTTCCCGAAGATACCCGTCTCCCCATTCGTCCATCGCTTCAATTACGGGCTCTAGCGAGGCCCCCTGTTCGGTCAGGGAGTACTCGACGCGGAATGGCTTCTCGCTCACGATTGCGCGATTCACGAGCCCGTTTTCCTCTAGGTCCTCCAGACTATTCGAGAGGACGGTGCTGGAGATAGTGTCGATCTCCGCTTTGAGGGCGTTGAATCCGAGCGGGCCGTGTGCGAGCAATCGATGGATGATGACGGGATGCCATTTCTTCCCGATGAGATGAGCCGTACACGTCACAGTACACCAGTCATCGTCGGCACACCACGACGCAACACACGCTTGCTCGGTCGCGTTCCCCATTTCTGTTGGCGGTAACGGATGTAAAGCTATTATTATTGCGCTACTAAGTCGCTTAGCAACAGTTGATACTGCATACTGGGTAGGTTAGGGATGCGCACCACATCAGTACGGCCTTCGCTTACGCTTATTCACTGTCTTGCTCACTGACCTCTATGGAAGACACATATGGTGCCCGCGTCGAGTCGGTTCGTCAGTCGACTCCGGATTGGGCTCTCACAGGCTTTCGTCTCGTTCTCGCCGCACTCGTTGCGAAACCGGCTCTGAGCAAGTTCATCACCCACGGGACTTCTGTTGCCTTCTTCGATGCAATCGGAATGCCCGCTCCGACACTGATGGTCATCGTTGCGGGGTTCATCGAAGTGGGAGCGGTCGTGCTACTCCTCGCCGGAGTCGGAGAGCGACTCGCGGCCTTCTCGCTCATCCCGGTGATGCTCGTTGCCGTACTGTACGTTGGGCCGGATTGGAAGAACCTCAGCGTTCTGGTCGGTTCTCTGGTACTCTTACTATTGGAGAGGGGTTCTGGTTCCCGCTCGTGGCCAGCACAGCGGCTACTCGGTTAGGTCGGCCTCGTGACCGAACACAGACTGAAAGCGGGATTCGTACCGCGACCACGCCGAAGTTGCGGTTGCAACCCTCGTCCTGCATCTCGTCTACGGCAGCGTGCTCAGTTGGGTGCTGGACCGAAATACGTCGTCGATGGCGGAGAGACGGTCACAACAGCTGACTGACGAGGTGATGGTTAGGCTCCGCTAACTTGGTCAGGGAGCCCTTGTCCTAGCTTTACAGCGGGATCACCCAAGGAGAGGTATGACGTCAGTCGAAATCGAATACTGCGTTCCCTGCGGACTGCTTGACACAGCGGTAGAAACCCAGACCCGACTCCTGGACGAATTCGGCCAGAAGCTGGATGGAGTGACACTCTCTCCTGGCCACGGCGGTGTGTTCATCGTGACTGCCGACGGTGAGACGATTTGGGATAAAGACGCCCACGGCGCTGCCCTCGACTTGGACCTCATCGTCGAGGCAATCAACGACAGGCTCCCGGCAGAAGCCTAACTACTTCCCAAACACCATACCCGAACTCTATCAAGCAGCGGGCTGTCGGTACTCGTAGACGGTACCCGAAACGCAGGCATTGCGGAGAACGATCTTCCCACTGGTCGCAATCGCCGCTATGAGTTCACAACACGGCAGCAAACGGGAATACAAACGACCAAACCCCGCATGGACGGATTCACCACATCGATGTCAGATAGCGTCGTGACTCGGGTTACAACCCTCGTCGACGAGTATCTACTAATCTGGGTGCTTCTTTCGGTCGGCGTTGGGCTTCTCACCCCGTCACTCGCATTTCTCACGCCGCTGTCGACGCCGATTCTGGCGGTCATGATCGGAGCGGTTTCACTAACACTTGCGCCCGAGCGGTTCCGCCAACTCCGTGGCCGGACCGTACTCACGATTCTCGTCGTGCAGACTGGGATGCCCTTGCTCGCGTTTGCAATCGCCCGGACGCTTGGCCTCTCTCCAGCGCTCACTGCTGGATTTGTGGTATTGGGTGCGGTGACACCAGAACTCGTTACGCCGACAATGACCGAACTCAGCGGGGGTGATACAGCCCTCGCAACGGTCGTTCTCGTCGTGGTCGGCCTCGGAACGCTCGTCCTCGTCCCGGGAGTCGTGACCGTACTTCTGGGCGCGTCGGTCCCGGTCGATCCGCTGGTAATCGTCGAACAGTTGCTGCTCGCGGTGGTCATCCCGATGACCCTCGCGGTCGGAGCCCGGTACCGGTGGCCTGGTCAAATCGGACAGTACGATGATATCTATCCGTCTGTGTCGGGAGTCATGGTGATTCTCATCATCGGAATCGTCGCTGCGGCCAACGCGTCGACCGTTCGCGATGGCGGTGCTGTGCTACTTCTCGTTGTGGTCGGTGCGGTCGTCCTCAACAGTACCGGCTATGCCGTCGGTTGGCTCGTCGGTCGGAACTTCACTCGGAGGGAGCGTATCGCCGCGACACTGTCGATTGGAATGCGTGACTTCGCCGTCGCCGCTGCACTCCTCGTCGGAGCGGGCTTCCCGACGGCAGCGACACTCCCCGCAGTCGTCTTTGGAATCGTCGAGATGACGACGAGTGCAGGGCTCGCAAAGTGGTTCAGCCAATCGCCCTGAACGTTATACGAGATTCTCCTGTTCGTCCGCCCATTCGAGAAGGGGGTCGAGCTTCTCCCGGAGTTCGTCACCCGTTTCGGTGAGTTCGTACTCGACGCGAGGCGGAATCTCCGCGTACTGCTCTCGAGAGAGGTACCCAGCCTCGACGAGGTCATCGAGGCGGGCCGACAGCGTCGAACTGCTCACCTCGCCGAAGGTATCTTCTATTTCGCCATATCTGGCTGGCCCGATTGCACCAACGACGCAGATTACCTGCATGGCGTAGCGGCGACTCAACAGGTCCATCACTCCACCCAATGGACAGTAGCAGGTTATATCAGAATTCTCCACAGTTGGGTCGTCAGGTAACGAGTCTGGTGTCTCTGTCATAGCTTTTATTCACCGAACTTAGTCCAATACTTCGGACTTGACAGTATAAACACTCTCATCTTCAAAGTAATAGCACACTATGAGTCAGAACGACTCGACAAGAGACGTTGTGTGTACGCTAACCGAAGAACAAGAGAAGGAACGGAGCAAGGAGGTCCGCTCGCGTCTCAGCGCCAACTATGTCGGATTTGAGGAGTCCGTGGATGGCTTGAACGTTCGGTTCGACGGGACTGACGAGTCGCTACTGGCGGTCGCTCAGTTCACGTCGTCCGAATTGAAATGTTGTGCGTTCGCCGACTACGAGATCTCGGTATCGCCGCCATACGAGGAGACGGTTCTGACTCTCACCGGCCCCGAAGGGACGCGACAGCTCTTCCGCGATGGTCTGATCGACCATCTGGAGTCGGAGACACCGTAGACGCCACCTAGTGCGGAAAAACGATGTTAGCCCGGGAGCAGTCAGTCACCGACCGGTAATCTAGAGCCTGAGACCTATTTCAGCTACCTGCTCTCTCGCTGTTCGGCCTTGTTCATCTCGATAAGCAACCGGAAAATCGCCTTCACGAGGTTCGAATCGACCTCGAAGTGCGCCGCGTTCTTCTCGGCGCGCTCCATCACGCGCTCTTCTTGTGATTCGTCGGTCGTGGGCAGTCCTTTCTCGTCTTTGACCTGCGCAACCGTATCTGCAACGTAGGTTCTGCGGGCGATGAGTTCGACGATTCCGCGGTCGATATCCTCGATTTCTTCGCGGAGTTCGTCGAGGGACATCTCCTGAACCGATTCGGCCGTGTCTGTGGTGTCGTCTGTCATAGAATTCGTGCTCCGTCAGTTCGTGTGGTGGTCAGTCTTGTCTCGCCGTCGCGGGCGTCCCATAGCGTCTGGACGCGTTCGAGGTCCGTGCGGTCGCCGACCGCGACGACGCTCGGGCCGGTTCCGGAAAGCGAGACGCCGTCGGCGATGGGCATCGCTTCGACGGCGGGGTCGGTCGGGAAGTCCAGTGCGGCGGAGAAGGCGAGTCCGTTGACGGTCATCGCCTCGGCGTACCGGCCGTCGAGGGCGAGGTCGGCGACGAGGGTCGCCATCGGCGCGACGTTCTCACATCGGCTTGCATCGGCGTCGGCGCTGTATGCGCGCTCGGGTGGTGTCCAGACGAGCACGTCCCAATCGAGTTCGTCGCGGGTGACTAATTCGTCTTCGGTATTGTCGGTGACGACGACGCCGCCGAGCATCGATGCGGCCGCGTCGTCGAACGCGCCGGTGACGGTGACGCCGACCTCGCGGGCGGCGCGGACGCCGAGTCGACACGCGTCGATGCGGGAGATGTCGTCGTCCGGGTCGGGACCGACCGAGCGGCCGAGTGCGGAGAGCGTCGCCAACACGGTGGCGTTGGCGGCGGCGCTGGAACTCTTGAGTCCGGCGGCCATCGGAACCTCGCTTTCGGTCTCGACAGTCCCGCCTTCGCCGTCTCCGAACTCCTCGACGACGAGGTCGACACAGCGCTCGATGAGTCGCGTGTCTGCGTCGGGAGCCTCCGCGATGGTGCCGCGGACTCCGTCGGCGTCGTTCAGTTCGACCGACGCGGAGGTCTCGGCGTCGATAGCAAACGCGGAGCCGGTGCCCGTCGCGAGGGCGTTCAAGACGGTTCCCGCCCCGGGGGCGGTGGCTCGGCCGTGCATACTTGCCGGAGGTTGGCACGCAGTGTTATGTGTGGCGGTCCATGCCGTTTTCGCCCGCATTGTTGCGTTCGCGATATCCCGCGGGATTGCGAGACGCGATGTTTTTCCCGTCCCCGCGGCTACGGTGGCGTATGAGCGCCCGAAACGACGTTGCTCCGAGCACCCTCGGCGTCGAACTCCACGACTTCGGCGTCGAAGTGGAGTACATCGACAACCGAACGACGGTCTATCGGGGCGTCCCCCAGACCGTCACGGGCACGCTATCGACCGGCCCCGGAAAGGAAGTGCACGTCCTCGTCACCGACCCGACCGAGACGGAAGGCGTGATGATGTACGTCAACGACCTGAAGACCCACGACGAAGTGCTCGAATCCAGCGGCGTCGGCCGTGTCATCCTCGCCGAAGAGGAAGAAGAAGAGTTGTTCCCCGGCGTCGTCGTGCGGCGGCTCCCCGGCCACCGATTCGAGGTGGAGGCCGACCCCGACGTCGCTCGCGGGCGCGTGTTCGTCTTCGTCGAGGACGACTGGGGCGAAGACTCCTACGAGTTCGTCTCCGAGTGATGCTCCGAAAGCGCTGGGAGCCACTGGAAAAGCGGACGATTGGAAGCGCGCCAGAAGCCTACGGCTACTACGAACTCGGCGACGAAGACGGTGACCTCGTCGGACGCGGCGTCGGCGTTCTCCGCGACGAGCTAAAGGAGGCGCTCGCCTACGGCGACGGCGAACAGGTCCGGTGGGAGCGAGCGACGTCACTCGAACACGCAGAGCGTATCGCAGCCGAGCACGACCCGACGTAGTAGTCACTCACACCGAGACTTCTCCTCCCCGCCGCCGATTACCGATTTCGCCGACCACTACTGCAGTTTTTGCCGACCACTACTGCAAGTACGACGGGCTATCAGTATCGCAGTTCTCTTCGTGCGCCTTTGCGTCTTGCTCGACGTCGAACAGCATCCCACACTCATCACAGCGGTACCACGTCGCACCATCCTTCTCCGTCGTGGCAACCATGTGTGATTGTACCGCACGAATCCAGAAAATGATTACTCCAGGAGAATGCTCAAGGGCAGAGCCGCCGAAGCGACAGCCATGTCCGAAAACGGGGTGACGCTCGTCGTCCGCGCCGCCGAGAAACGCGACGCGGGACGCGGCATCGCCCGCCTCCCCGAAGCGGCGCGCCGAGAACTCGGCGTGTTGAGTGGCGAAACGGTCGTCATCGAGGGGCCGCGCGAAACGGTCGCAAAGATGTGGCCCGCTCGTCCCGGCGCAGAAGCTGGCGAAATGCTCGTCGACGCCGACACGCGGGCGAACGCCGGCGTGAAAATCGGAGACCGCGGCCGCGTCCGGAAGAGAGACGGAGAAGACGCGCGGGCGGTGACGCTCCCCGGTGCCGGCGCGCCCGCGCGAACCAGCGCCGCCCGGGGAACCATCCAGGAAGTGGGGGAATCGGCGCGTCGGAAACGCCCCCGCCAGGCCTGGGCACCCGTGCGGCGCG
>NZ_JBZRPK010000301.1:0-2805 GCF_058382125.1 Haloferax sp. s1 | reverse complement strand
CGGAAACCCGTTTGTGACGACGGACGACGAGTCCACTGAAGACGGAACGGAGACGACAGCAGACGGTGACACGGAGACGACCACCGCCGATAACGAAACGTCGTCCACCGACGATTCGAATACCTAATTCGGGCGACCACACCCTATCTCCCGATACTGTTTAATATCCCCATCCTGTAGGTCCACACTGTAATGTCGGAAGTCTGCTCGACGTGCGGGCTCCCTGAAGAGCTCTGCGTCTGCGAGGACGTCGCTAAAGAGTCTCAGGAGATTGTCATCCGCATCGACGAGCGCCGCTACGGAAAAGAGGTTACAGTCATCGAGGGATTCGATCCGAAGGACGTCGACATGGATAGCCTGTCGTCGGACCTGAAATCGAAATTCGCCTGTGGTGGGACCGTGGAAGACGATTCCATCGAACTCCAAGGCAACCACCGCGGCCGAGTGGGGGATTTCCTCCGCGAAAAGGGGTTCAACGTCGCGTGACCGACCTCTAAACTAGCCCGACGTCGAGTTATTTTTGTGACCAAGCCGTCGAGAGCGACTGCACTAGCTCGACTGCGCGTTGCGTTGATACTACCGGCTGTAAGTCCGTGAAGCATTTCGGCACCTTGGGGTGCCGAATATCTTGAACCAGTTACAGCCGACAGTCTGAACTACTCGCCACCAGCAGTCGCTTCGTCGAGTCCCTCTTCGAGTGGTCCCTCCCACTCGTTGAGGCCACCGGCCATACTCTCGATTTGCGCGTCTTGGGTCCCCTCGTAGGACGATAGCAGTCGGACCGCCTGTATACTCGCTTCTCCCCGGGGACAGACGGTGATGATGCGGTCCGCGCCTGCGACGCGCCCGAGATGCGACACGAGGTTGACGAGCGGGATGTTGATGCTTCCGGGGATGTGACCCAACTCGAACTCCGCTTCCGTGCTCACGTCGACGACGACCGGCGGGTCGTCGCTGTCGAGGAGCGACTCGACTTCTGCGGGCGCGATTTCTTCGACAGACACGTTACAACAATCCCTCCTCGCGCGCGAGCAGGACGCCTTCGAGCGTGGCGTCGTTTGTCGGCGACTCGGTCGCGCGTTCGACGACTTCGTCGACTGGGACCGCACGAACCGAGAGGAACTCGTTGTCGTCTAAGTCGCGCTCGACCGGCGTGAGTCCCTCCGCGAAGACGAAGCCGCGTCGGTGACGGAGCACGCCAGTTGAACACCACACGTCGCCGATGACCGAAGCCGAATCGGCGGCGAACCCGGTTTCCTCACGGAGTTCGCGCACTGCGGCATCCGTGAAAGACTCGCCCTGTTCGACGATTCCCGCGGGCAGTTCGAGTTGCGTCTGGCGGATGGTCGGACGGTACTGCTCGACGAAGACGACGTGGTCGTCGGCGACGGCGATGACGACGACGGCAGTCGCCAGTTCGGCCCAGTAGTAGCGTTTCGTGGTGCCGTTCGGCTGTTTGACGAGGTCGTACCCGCCGGTGAACCAGCCCGTTTCGTACTCGGTCTCCGATTCGAGTACCGGCCACTCAGGGTCAGGAAGTTGTTCGTGCCGACGGCCGTCGTCGGTCATTGGTTGCCTCCGTCGCCGTCTGTATCGTCTCTGTTGTCTTCGTCGCTACCTGTGTCGCCTTCGTGTTCTTCACCGTCACCCGTGTCGTCGTTGTCTTCGTCTCCTCCCTCAAGAATTGCATCACGGTAGACGCGTCCGAAGGCGTTGCGGCGGAGCGTGCTTACCGCGGCCTCGCGTTCGTTCTGGAAGGTCGTCGCGATGACCGTCTCAGCGAACGGAATCGCGTGCCACGCGACGCGCTCGACATCGGGGTTGCCCAGTTCGACCACCTCGTAGTCCGGGTGGTCCGAACGCCAGTCGTCAAATTCGGCTCGCGACCCGACGCGAACCGCCAGTGACTCGGCGAACAGCGCGTTGCGGACGGTCTCGACGACCTCGCCGGTCACGCGGTCTCGGTACTCGTCGCGGTCGAAGTCCATCGCTTTGGCCGTCTCTCTGACGACCACCTGCGCTGTCGGCCCAACGCGGTCGAAGGCCGTTTCGGCGTCAGCGAGCGACTCCGGAGAAATCGTCCCGTGGGTTTCCATCGCCCATCGATTCGAGGGCCGGGCTTACGACTCTTTCTCGTCGGCGTCGTCGTCCGAGTTGCGCTGGTCGGCATCCTCGGTCCCGACTTCGTCGCCGTTTGCTCCGCCCTCGTCGCCGTTTGCTCCGCCCTCGCCGCCGTTTGCTCCACTCTCGTCGTCATTCGTTCCTCCCTCGTCGTCTTGCATCTCCTCAGTGAGCGACCTCGCCTCCTCGAAAATGCGTGCCGCGTCACCGGACAGCGGTTCCGACCCGTCTCGGCCGCCGAACTGGGGTGTCTGGCCGTGTCCGTGTTCGTGTCCGATTCCATGCTCGTGGCCGTGTCCGTGCTTGTGGCGCTGCGTGCGGTCGACCGTGTCTTCGAACACTTCGTCGAACTCGTGTTCCTCCGCGAAGTCGGAAACGACTGGCCCGAGCGAATCGGGATTCATCGAATCCCAGTCGGGCGCGTGTTCGTCCAGCCACGTCTCGTGGTCGTCACCGTGGACGATGGCTTGCAACGCGAGGTGGTTCGCGAGATGCGTCTCGTCGCGTTGCGGTGCGTCGCAGACCGGACAGGCGTATCCCATACCGGCCGGTAGTGGCTGAGTGTACCAAAACCCGTCGCAGTTTACTCGAAAGAGGGAGGAAGCGGTCGTGGCGTCCGCAATGGTGTGGTGTGGTTGTGGTGTGCGGATTGCCGACGAGTGGCCACGGCGCACCCCTCTGTGG
>NZ_JBZRPK010000302.1:0-2806 GCF_058382125.1 Haloferax sp. s1 | reverse complement strand
GTTCGGTGTAGGTCTCTCGGTCGCCGGATTTCAGGTACAACTGGTACATATCCGGCGTCCGGCAGACGAGGTGATAGAGACCGAGCGGGGTCGGGTAGGTCTGGTCGGTTTCGAACTCGTCGTCGGTACCGTTGTCGGCACCGTCGTTGCTTCCACTGTCGCCGCTTCCGCTGTCGTCGGCACCGTCGTCGCTTCCGCCACCGTCGCCTGTCGAGACCATCTCGCTCGCCCGCTGGAATCCGCCGGGGGCATCGTCAGCGTCTGCGTCCGTCTTCTGTTTGGGCTTCTCGGGCGTCTCTCCGGCCAGTGCGCGAAGTTTCTCGGAGCGGTGCTTCGCACCCCATTCGAGACCGTCGATGATTTCGGCGGCGCTCATCGGGTCCAGATAGAGCCGCGAGACGGTGTGACCGACGGGTGTCGCCTGAATTCTTTCGCCCTCAAACTCGATGAAGCCGTTCACTTCGAGGTAGTCGAGCACGCGGTCTGTCACCCGTCCCAATCGCTCCGGGTCGTCGGTCTGCGTGGCGTAGAGCGTCTGGTCGAGGAATTCGAGCAATCCCTCGCGGGTGTGGGCGAACCCGGATGCGACGGTTGCGAGGAGGTGCGTCCGAAGCGCGGGTTCGGCCGCCAGTTTCGAGCGGACGTCCTCCGCTTCGGCCCAGATGTACCGCTCGAACAGTTCGTCGCGGGTGTCGGCGTCGTTGGCGAGTAGCACCGCCTCGCCGTAGGGGTCGAGACCGGGGCGACCGGCGCGACCCATCATCTGATGTACTTCGAGTACGTCGAGCGGTTTCATCCCGCCGTAGTCGCCGTCGTAGCGCTGCCAGTCGCGGATGATGACACGACGACTCGGCGTGTTGACACCGGCGGCGAGCGTCGGCGTCGCGCAGATGCACTTGATGAGTCGGTCGCGAAAGGCGTCTTCAACGAGGGTTCGGTGCTCCGAGGCGAGACCGGCGTGATGGAACGCCGCACCCTTGGCGACGGCTTTGGCGAGGTCCTCGGAAGTTTCGGTGTCGGACACGTCGCGTATCTCGGCGGCCAACTGCGCGAGTTCGCCGCGTTCGTCGCCGGTGATGTACTGTTCTGTTACGTCGGCCATCCGCCGGGCCGCGGACTCCGCGTTGCGTCGAGAGTTGACGAAGACGAGCGACGAACCCTGGTCGTCGTCGTCGTCGCCGTCGAGCGCGTCGGCGACGAGCGCCGGTGCCTGCCGCTCGCCGCGCCCGACGGGAACCTCGCGTTGGCTCCCGTCGTCGAACGAGATTGCGTTGCCGTAGTGGACGCCCATCTTGAGGTCGATGGGTCGCCAGTCGGAGTGGACGAGCTCGGCGTCCAGCCAGTCCGCCACCTCGCCCGCGTTGCCGACGGTCGCCGAGAGGGCGACCACCTGTAAGTCCGGGTTAAGTCGGCGAAGCTTCGCCAGCGTGACTTCGAGTGTCGGACCTCGGTGGCGGTCGTCGACGAGGTGAACTTCGTCGGAGACGACGCAGGTGAGTTGCTCCAGCCACGCCGCGTTGTTTCGGACGAGCGAGTCCACCTTCTCGGAGGTCGCGACGATGATATCGCGCGAGGAGAGCCATTCGCCGCTGGACTCGTAGTTGCCGGTCGAGACGCCCACGTCGATGCCGTACTCCTCCCACCGCTCGAACTCGGCTTTCTTCTCCGAGGCGAGCGCTCTGAGCGGGACGATGTAGAGTGCTTTCCCACCGGTAGAACCGCTGGGAAGTTCTCCCGAGCCATCCGAGCGCGGCTCGGGGACGCCGCGTGCGACGCTCGATAGCATCGCGAGTTCGGCGACGAGCGTCTTTCCGCTTGCCGTCGGGACGGCGGCGACG
Source organism: Haloferax sp. s1 (assembly GCF_058382125.1). Taxonomy (NCBI): domain Archaea; kingdom Methanobacteriati; phylum Methanobacteriota; class Halobacteria; order Halobacteriales; family Haloferacaceae; genus Haloferax; species Haloferax sp. s1. The sequence continues at coordinate 968 of NZ_JBZRPK010000302.1, read as the reverse complement.
AGACTCTCACCGTCGGTCAGGCCGGCCTCGACGGCCTCGGCCTGCGGCGGGTACAACTCCTCGATGCCCTCGTCGTGGAGGGCCTCGGGAATCCCCGTCGGCAGGCCCGTCAGGTCCGCTGTTCGCATTGCATCCCCCTTGGTCCGTCCTTCGGTTTAAGGCATCGGGTCGTCGCGCTCGTACCAACCCGGCTCTTTCGCCGCCGAGCGTCGGCAGGGCTATGTACGGCCCGGCGGAAAATGATGGTATGAGAGTCGAGTACGACCGCGACACCTGCATTGGTATCTTCCAGTGTGTCGACGAGTGGGACGCGTTCCAGAAGAATCTCGACGACGGCAAGGCTGACCTCGAAGGCGCAGCGGAGGCCGACGACGACGTGTTCGTCCGCGAGATTCCCGAGGACGCCGAGTTCGACGCGAAGTTCGCCGCCCGCGTCTGTCCCGTCGAAGCGATTCGCATTATCGACGACGACGGCGAACAACTCGTCCCCTGAGACGGTTCGATTCGGTTCGTTCCACCCGCTCCGCTCCGTTTTGTGACCTTTCGCAGGTTCTATTAGAAATATGAACAGTGTGACGACGGACCGTGGGTCCCGTCCCCGAACCCCTTCGTTTCGAGTGGAGATTCGCCCGACGTCAGACTGTACAACTTTAAGCGTCGGGGGTAGTAATCGTGCCACTATGAGCCAAGCGACGAAAATCGTGCTCGGTACCGTCGGCGTGTCGGCCGTGTTGGCCGTCGTGCTCGTCGGGATGAGCCTCGCCTGAGGAAATGTTTGAGACGCGCACACTGCCGTCGGACCTCGAATCGATACGCGACGAGTACGCCCCCAGCGCACTCGTCTTGAATGTAAGCGGGGATTTCGACACTATCCCCCCGGAAGCAGCGGAGAACCTCGGTCTCGTGGTCGATTCGCTCTCCCCGGCGGCGTATCCCGCTGAGTGGCTACCAGACGATGTCCCGAAGGC
>NZ_JBZRPK010000303.1:0-2814 GCF_058382125.1 Haloferax sp. s1 | reverse complement strand
CCGACCGCCAGCGAAGGGGCGGATTTCCCGGGAGGCGGCCCGAGGCCCGGCGCCCGGGGAGATGCGTTTTCGGCCGCCTCCGTGTACCTGACCGCCCACCCGGAGGCGAAGAGGGCGGATTTCCTCCGGGACGTGTACTACGACTATCCGGCCGGTTTCGAGTCGGCCGAGGGCTGGTGGACCGAAATCCAACCCGCGCTGAAACAACTGCCGGGGGTCGACCCGCCGGAAGAACGCGGACACATCTGGCACTTCCTCGGTGGATAAGACAGGCGTCGTAACACTGCCCCCACCCTACGAATTTATACGGCATCGGGCCACAGTCTCGGCCGACGCACCGATGTCACTCGACTTCCCGGTTGACAGAGCCATCGCGGAGCGTGTCGCCCGATGAGCGGCCGTCAGCCCGATTCTGACGCGGAGGGACAGTCCCCGGAGGACTCGCCCGACGCTGGAGCGTCGGACTCTCCTGCCGACCCGAGTGCTTCGGATTCGACTCAGACACCGAAAGGCGGCGTAACCGGTGGTGACGAGGTCTACGCCTCGGAGGTCGAAGGAAAACAGTACCGCGGGACGTGGTACCTCCCGCTTCGATACGAGGACCTCGACGAGTCACCCGACTCGGAGGAGTACCCTGAAACGGGAACCGGCGGGTCGTTCCGTATCACCGACCTTCCGCGCGTTCCCCGTGTCGGCCACGTCGTCGGTCCGTCGGCCATCATGCTCGGTGCCTCGCTCGGCAGCGGCGAGACGCTGTTTTGGCCCGTCTTGACGGCGCAGTTCGGGTGGACCGTTTTCTGGGCGTTCATCGTCGGCATCTTCACGCAGTTTCTCATCAACACCGAACTTCAGCGCTGGACGCTCGCTACGGGAGAAAGCATCTTCCGCGCGTTCGCGCGCGTGAGAACGTACTGGCCGTGGGCGTTCCTCATCGGCGGCCTCATCAGTCTCGGGTGGCCGGGGTGGGCCGCCGGTGCAGCACAGGTCGCTGCAACAGCCTTCGGATTGGATGGTTCTGTTGCTATCTTCGGGTTCTCTATCGCTACCTGGAAGCTCATCGCCGCGGGGTTGATGGCCGCCATCTGGCTTTCGTACCAGATTTCGTCGGTCATGTACAACGTCGTCGAAGTGTTCCAAATCGGCCTGCTGTTCGTCGCCATCGGCGCGGCCCTGATGCTCGTCGCTGTGAGCGGGTCGTGGGTCGAGTTCGCCGATATTCCCGCCGCCACGGGGTCGGTCGGGACGCTCCCGGAAGGCATCGATATCGCCGTATTCCTCGGTGGTCTCGCCTTCGCGGGCGCGGGCGGCTATCTCAACCTCTCGCAGAGTCTCTGGATGCGCGAGAAGGGATACGGCATGGGCAACTACCAGGGCCGAGTGAAGAATCCGCTTCGCGGTGACGACCCGGAACCAATCGAACGCGACGGCTTTACGTTCCGGCCGACGGTGACGAACCTCCGTCGGTGGCGCGGGTGGTGGCGGGTCGTCCAACTCGAACATCTCCTGACGTTCGTCCTCGGCTTGCTCGTCGTCGCCCCGGCGCTCATGAGCGTCGCCATCCAGTACTCGCCGGGGACAACGACGAACGCCATTCAGATGTGGCTCGGCGATGTCGTCCCGCTTCTCGGCCCTCTCGGTTCGTTCCTCGTGTTCGCTGTTCTCTTCGTCGCGCTCTTTACCACCGAGTACGCCATCGTCGAGTCGTTCGTCCGGAACAGCGCCGACGCGCTCTACGAATCCTACGGGCGCGAGGCTGGCTGGGACCTTCCGAAACTCTTCTGGCGACTCCTCACCGCGTTCTGCGCTTGGGGTGTCATCATCATCCTGCTTTTCACCTCACCGTTCGAGGGGCAAGAGCCGTTTTTCTTCCTCGTCGTCGGGGCCGCGATGTCGGGTGTGATGATGTGGCCCTACACCGCGCTCGTTCTCGTGATGAACACGACGCGACTGCCCGAACATCTCCAACCCGGATGGGGTCGCGTTCTCGGAATGTGGTGGGCGACGGGATTCTACGGCTACTTTAGCGTCCTTCTCATCGGGACGTCGCTGACGAACTTCGGGCTTGCAGCATTCGAGACGGCCCCGTCGATTCTCGGGAGCGGTGCTGGCGGGTACGCCCTCTGGGTGATGTACCTCACCGCACAGGCCTACACGGTGAGCAAGTCCGCCGCAGGAAAGCGCGCGGCCGCTGGTACGGTCCCGGATGCTGACGAGGCATCTGGGTGGTTCTCCTGATACGCCAAATTCTTCATAATTAACTATCTCTGGCTGTTCGAACCCTAAGAACGATTATGTAGAACAAGCAATTCGAACGTATGTCAACCGGCACGGTTGCAACGTTCGAGGACTCTCTCGAACGACTCGAAGTAGGCTGGACACACACGTCTGTCGATGGGCTGGCCGACGTTCTCAACGAGGTTTGTGACGAACCAACTGTGGGGGTCGAACTTCCGTACGACGGTGTCGAACTTCCGTCGTGGGTGAACACCGACCCGACTCCCGCAGACCTCCGAGCGGCGAACGCCGGCATCACGGCAGCGGGCATCGGAATTGCGGACTACGGGAGCGTCGTCGTGCAGGGCACACCTGACGGCGTTGAACCTGTCAGTCTGTTCGCGGACCGACACGTCGCAGTTCTCAAGGAATCGGATATCGTCCCCGGCATGCCCGAGGCGTTCGAGTGGCTGGGCGAGGAGTTCCGCACGGGACACTCCTCGGCGATTATCGCTACCGGTCCAAGCGCCACCGCCGACATGGGCGCACTGGAGAAAGGAGCACACGGTCCCAAAGACGTTCCCGCGGCGATTCTCGATG
>NZ_JBZRPK010000304.1:0-2832 GCF_058382125.1 Haloferax sp. s1 | reverse complement strand
TTCCGTCGTCCGTAGGGCCCTCCGCAGATTCGGCATGCGCCGGCCCGGAATCCCGCTCGACCCGCTTGCGTCCGGAGCAACGGAGTCGGTCGGGAGTCTGCTTATCGCGTCCTACTCGGCGATGCAGTTCCTCGCCGCACCGTTTTTGGGCCGTCTCTCCGACAACCGGGGTCGCCGACCCGTGCTCTTGCTTTCTCTCTCCGGGAGCGTTATCGCGTGGCTACTGTTCGGTCTCGCCGGGTCACTCACTGTGCTCTTCGTCGCGCGTATGCTCGCCGGGACGATGGGTGGAAACATCGCAACCGCGCAGGCGTATATTGCCGACATAACGTCCGCCGAGGACCGTGCGAAAGGACTCGGACTTCTCGGGGCCGCGTTCGGTCTCGGTTTCGTTTTCGGCCCTGCACTCGGTGGCTTCTTCGCCAGTGCACCGGTCATTGCTGCCGCACGTAACGTGCTTCCGGCCGTCGTTCCGGTCTCGGAGTTCTCGTTGCCGAGTTTCGCGGCCGCGCTTATCACCGGACTTAATCTCCTCGTCGCATTCTTCGTCCTTCCCGAATCACGACCACCTGAAGTACGGAACGCGACACCTGAACTCGACGAGGGGCGCAAGTCGCGCGAGTCGCGTATCGAGCAACTCCTGTCTGCGCTCCGCACGCACGGACTGGGGACACTCGTCGCCTCGTTTTTCCTCGTCTCGTTTGCCTTCTCCGCGCTCGAAAGTCAGTTTATCTTCCTCACGAACGAGCAGTACAGCTACGGAGCGACCGAGAACGCTGTCATCCTCACCTACGTGGGAATCGTCCTCGCGGTCGTTCAGGGAGGTCTCGTCGGCCCGCTGACCGACCGCTTTGGCGAGTATCGCCTCGCTGTTGGTGGGGCCGCGATTCAGGTTGTCACCCTCGCCGCCGTTCCGTTTTCGCCGGTGTTCGGGTCGTACCTTCCCGACGTGGGGAGAGTTCTCCCGGTTGGCCCGACGCTCCTGCCGGGCGTACTCATGCTTCTCGCCGTCATGACGCCGCTGTCGTTCGGAAACGCCCTTACAAACGTCTCATTAAACACGCTCGTCTCGCGGTCCGCGGGTGACGAAGAACAGGGCGGCGCGTTCGGTCTCACACAGAGCGCTGGAAGCCTCGCACGGACGTTCGGCCCCGCGCTCGCGGGCGGTCTCTACACCGGAATCGGGTTCTGGGCACCGTTCGTCGTCGGTGGAGTGCTGATGATTCCGATTCTCGTTCTGCTCGGGCGGTTGGACCACAGGACTATCGCGGCGACGACGGCGTGAAAAAAAAACCGCTGACTCGGCGTTGGGGCCGCTTCAGGCTGGTGTCGGACCTTCCGGGGCCGGCGAGTCGTCGTCGGTACGGAAGCTTGAAACGAGGTCGAGCGACTCGTCGACGCTGCCGAGGAGGAACAACGAGTAGTACCGGAAGAACGTCACGACGGGCATCTGTGCGACTGCTCCGACTGCGACGGCCGTGAGGAAGAACAGAAGTCCGAGGATACCGAAGGCGACCAACCCAGCCGTAGAGAAGACGGGGACGTTTGCAGCCACGAAGACGAGAGCCAGTCCCCCGCCGACGATGGCGAACGGGATGGCAGCGACGAGTAAGAGAAGGAGCGTGGCGATGCCAACGCCGATGTTGACGAGAGCACCGAGGACTAGCCGGACGATAACGTAGAGACCGAACTCGGAGAACTCTGCCCGGAACACCGGGAGGACGCGCCGCACCGACGAGATGACGTGTCGGTCCTCGGCTATCATCGTCGGGACGACGAAGTCGGTGGTTAACCGCAGGGCGATGCTGAGGAGGAAAAGCACCAGCAACCCAAAGAAGATCAGTGGTATCGCAAGGAGGAGTAGTGCATTCGACACCGCAATTCCACCCATGAGAACTCCAAGGACTGGCACAGCTATCAGTAACAACCCGGCGAATACCAACTCGGCCTTGAACAGGAACAGTCTCACCCCGAGTCCGAGACGCTCGCGAAACGGCTTTCGGATGCTGACATCCTTCGAAACGACGCCGTCGACGAGGACGAACTCCATCACAGAGCCGATAAAGATTCGGATGAGGACGAAAAGAATGAAAAGCGCCACTAACGAGACGATTGCGATACCGACGGTTCTCGGCGTGACGAAGCCCGGAAGCGAGTCGACGGGGGCCCCTCCTGCTCCGCCCGTATCGGTGGGGACGGAGGACGCGGAGTTTCCGGCACTGCTACCTCCACCTCCGAACCCTCCGACAAAGAAGGCAATAAGTGCGAGTCGCGCCCACCGGCCAGCGTCGAACGGGAGAAGGAGCGACGTTGTCGCGTCGCGAGCGTCGTCCAAGGCGTCGATTGCTTTCCAACTCATATGTGTGACTGTGGAGTCACATCTGATAAAGGTGTCCGAGAGACGGATTGTTTACTGTTCGTACGCATCTCACGCCATAAAAACGCGAGTTTGAGCGTTTGTACAGTGTCGTGCGCGGACGGAACGAAAGTTAGCGTAGCCGGTACGGTGCTCAGTGTAACCGGGACAGTATCACTCGTTGATAGCGGCGAGTGGGTCGAGGAAGCCAGCGCCGTAGTACGATTTGTCGTAGTCCTCGGGGACGCTCGCGGTGCGTTTTAATTTGGACTTAACTTGGTTGGCGCTCAGGTTCGGCTGAACGGACCGAACCAGTGCGCCGGCGGCGGCGACCTGCGGTGCAGCCATCGAGGTTCCGGCCTTCCAGCCGTAGTCGTTCGTCGAGCCGACGTAGTTCCCGTCGTCGTCATACGAGGGCGTCGAGACGGTGCTGTACACGAGGTCGTAGAACCACGTGTCGGGATGCGTCTCTTGTG
>NZ_JBZRPK010000305.1:0-2904 GCF_058382125.1 Haloferax sp. s1 | reverse complement strand
ACCGGGGTCGCCGCGAACGACGCCGTACGCGTCTGCAGCGTGGGACGCGCCCTGGTCGTGCGCCATCGTCACGTGCCGGATGTCAGAGTGGTACAGTGCGTCGTAGATTGGCATGATTGCACCTCCCTGCACGCCGAACGCCGTGTCGACACCGGCGTTGTCGAGGGCGCGGACGACCGCCGTCGAGCCCGAGGTGACGTCGGTCTCTGTCGGTTCGTCGGGCGTCGTGGTCGGATTGGGGTCGGTCGTGGTTGCTGTGCGTTCGCTCATGTGTCGGCTCCGTGATAGCCGCGGTGTGTGTTCGGTCGTCGATACGGGTGCTGTCGGTCGGCTGCGTGGTGCTGAGACTCCATTGTGGGGACTGCAGGGGTGTCTGAAAACGGTGCGAATCCGCGGGACAGAGAGATGGAGTGGTAGGGGGCTAGGCCCCTACAATAATGAGCGACCGAACAGCAGCGACGGCAGCACCGCTCGCTCCGAACTGCGGAGCGGCGAGTGCCTGGGTGTCGTCGCGCTGCTTCATCGTATGCCACACGTACTTCCGGGCTATAATAATCCTTTCGCGGCGGGCAACGATTGCACGCCGTTTGGGACGGGGCCCGGAACCGGGTACACGTGTAGGGCGGTCGCCCCGTAGGGCCACAGCCCGACGCCATCAGGCGCGGACCTCCTCCTCTCTCTCGTTTTCGTGGGGTACCCCCACATCGCGGGCGAACACTTCGAGCGTCGAGTCGTCGATGCGCTCTTTTTCCGCGCCGTGGTCCTTGACGCGGCGGGTGACTTCTCGAACCTCGGCGTCCGAGGGGTCGAACCCGATGTCCGCGAGACGCTTTCGAACCGAATGCGTCCCCGTGTGCTTGCCGAGTACGAACTCGCGCGTCGCGCCGACCATCTCCGGGGTCATGACGCCCGGTTCGAACGTGTCGGCGTTCTCGATGACGCCAGCGGCGTGAATACCGCTCTCGTGGGAGAAGGCGTTCCGCCCGACGACCGGCTTGTTCGCCGGAACCGGGATGTCGGACGCCTGCTCGACGATGCGAGCCAACTCGGTGATTCTCGTCGTGTCGATGCCGGTGTCCACGCCGTAGAGGGATTCTGCGGACATGACGACCTCCTCGTAGGCGGCGTTGCCGGCGCGTTCGCCGATGCCGTTGACCGACACCTGCGCTTGTGCGGCACCGGCTTCGAATCCGGCCATCGCATTGGCCGACGCCAGTCCGAAGTCGTCGTGTGCGTGCACGTCGATTCGGGCATCGGTGTGTTCGCAGACCGTCTCGACCATCCGGGCAAAGCGCGTCGGCGTCGCCACGCCGCAGGTGTCGGGGAGGTTAATCCAGTCGACACCGGCGTCGGAGACGGCTTCGACGACCTCGATGAGGAACGCCTCGTCAGTCCGGGTGGCGTCCATCGGCGAGAACATTACTTCGACGCCCGCGTCGCGGACGCGTTCGACACTGCGAACGGCGCGCTCGACGGCTTCCTCGCGGGAGGCGTGCATCGAGTCGGCCAACTGGACATCGCTGGTGCTCACGAACGTGTGCACCATGTCCACGCCGGAGTCCAGCGCGGCTTCGATGTCCTTGTCGACGACGCGGGCCAACCCGCACGTCGTCGTGTCCGTCGAAGCAGCGATATCGGAAACTGCCTCGAACTCCGCATCAGAGTTCACCGGGAACCCTGCCTCGATGACGTGGGTTCCCATGTCGTCGAGGGTGTCGGCGATATCGCGTTTCTCCTCGTAACTGAAGGAGGTTCGCGGAGACTGTTCGCCGTCGCGGAGTGTCGTGTCGAAGATTCGTACGTCTTCGATTTCAGATTGTTGGGCTAATGTGCCCTGGAAGAACTCGACCCGCCGGGGAACCCGACGAATCCTCCGTGTTGTTGTGAGACATCGTGTCAGTCAGGTGCCTCAACTCATATTTAAATGTTTCTCCCAGACAGTATCACGAACGTTCACCTCCGACAGCGTGACAATGACTGTCGGCCCTAATCGAAGTACCTAAACGGCCTTATATTATCCAATGTCATATAGTGACTTGATATGCCGGTGCAGCGTTCACCATGTCGCAGTTCCTAATACAACCACACATAGTTTAGAAACAAAATTTTGGCAGGGGTGCGCGCACTTTGTACTGGACAAATGTGAGCTGCGAACGGCGGTCATCGGGACCACTGTAACCCGGTCTGGCCAACAACCACCCAACTACTCGCCATCGACTGACCGAACCCTTTTCTCGTCGCTCGACAACCGGGCGGGTATGGGCGACTTCAATCTCAACTTGCAGACGGCCGAAGAACATCTCGACGTGGACGACGCCGAGGGGGATGTCGTCCTCGGCGTCCTCGACGGGTCGACCCCGCCGGAGGAGTGGGTCGAATCCGTCGCTCGCGGAAACGTTCTCATGTTGGCTATCGACGGCGACCTCAACAAACTCGCGTCGGACTTCGCACGCGATGTCAAGGATATGGGCGGACAGTTGATGCACTTCCGGAAGTTCCTCGTCGTCTCCCCACCGGGGGTCCAAATCAACACCGACAATCTCTGAAGATTGGGGGTGAGCAAAACCGGGGCCATCGGCCGCGGGGAGAGGTCTTATGCGCGTTCCGCCCGACAATACAGTCATGCCGATGAAAGGTCGCGGAACCTCCCAACTCCAAGAAGTTGACCGATGGGACCACGGTGTCGGATGGCTCGCGCACCCCGACGAGACCATGCAACGCGCCAGCCACATTGTCGAAGTCGACGGCGACGTGTGGGTATTCGACCCGGTCGACGCACCCGGCGTTGACGACCTGTTCGCCGAGTTCGGCGACGTAGCCGGCGTCGCTATCGGACTCGACAGACACAAACGCGACGCGGCGGCCATCGCCAACCGCCACGAAGTCCCCGTCTACGTCGCGTCG